>JBGOXC010000114.1:0-5071 GCA_041478935.1 Dehalococcoidia bacterium | reverse complement strand
GAAGTAACACAAAAAGATAATCAATAACCAGTTACATCGGAAAATTTCAATCAAGAGGAGCACCTTATGAAATTTTCATCTTTGGTGGCACAAATTCCGGATTATCCCTTCCGTAAGGTCGGACAGATTTCTCGAGAGGCCGAGCAGAGAGACGGCATTAAGGTCATTAACGCGAGGATTGGAATTCCCGATAAAGAGGCGCCACAGAGCCTAAAAGAAGCCATGGCGCGATTTATGCTTGAGGAAAATTCCACACTTGGCTATCCCTGCGATACCCACCCAGAAAGAGGCATACCAGAGCTGGTTGAGGCTATCATTGAAGATTACCGTGAAAAACACGGGGCAGCATTGCAGCCAAAAAATATTGCAGTTACTGGCTGGAATAAAGAGGTGCTGCATAACATAGTGCGTCTATTTGCCCCGGGGACGGTATATATCCCGGACCCGGTTTATCCAGCTTACGAGCCCGCCGTCGTGCTATCCGGTCATAATGTAAAAAGAGTACGAACTACGGCTGCGACTAAATGGTTGCCGGAGTTTCACTTTAAACAAGTTGCAGAAAATCCCGTGGCGTTTTATTTCTGCGACCCCAATAACCCCACCGGCGCAGTGGCCGACCGGGCTTTTTATGAGTCGCTTCTCAAGGAAATGAAAGACACTGACATTGTTGGTATTTTTGACAAAGCATATAAGAATTACACGTTCGATGATAAAACAAAGCCAATGTCGATCACCCAGATACCGGGGATGCTGGAGCGGGGCTTTGAACTGGTTTCATTTTCCAAGCATTATAACTTCGTGGGGGTCGGGCTGGGGTGGATGGTCAGCAGCGAAGAAAATATCAACCGCTGGTTTAAGTTATCCAGCCAATACAGTCAGGGCGTGGAATGGTATAAACAAAAGACCGGAGTCGAGGTGCTGCGAAGTCCTGTCGTCAAAGCGGAAATGCAGGCATATTTTAAAGAAGTGAAAGAGCGAAGAGATATTTTTACTAAAGGTTTGCGAGAACTGGGGTTGATGGTGGCTACACCCCAAGCAACGCCGTATCTCTGGATAAAAGCTCCAGAGGGATATGATGATGAGAAGTTTGTGCTGAATACACTAATAAATAAAGCGCACGTGGCGTTTATGCCTGGTTCATATTTCGGGGATAATGGTAAGGGCTACATGAGGGCTACCCTGTTCCTGGCAAAAAGCGAGATTGAGGAAGTCCTTGACCGTATAAAGAAAGTCAAGACCTGGTAAATTAATACCAAATATTGGAGGAGGAATACAAAATGTCTAAATCAAAAATACAAAAGTTGTCTACCAAAGGTGTTGGGAAAGGTTATGGGATAACTCCTCTTAAGAGCCGAAAGGCGGGAGGACCTGGAACGAGTAAAGTACCGCGAAAAGCGTAAAAATCTTATGTTTTAAGAGTAACGGATTAAACTTTGGACGGAATACTGAATATTAATAAACCCTCGGGGATAACATCTTTCGGGGTGGTGGCTTCAGTAAAGCGACTAACGGGTGAGCGCCACGTGGGGCATGCCGGGACGCTTGACCCGGACGCGATGGGTGTGTTGCCGGTCTTCCTGGGGAAAGCGACGCGCGTTGTTGAATTCCTCATGGATAACAGGAAAACATACCGCGCCGAGATAGAACTTGGCACAACCACCGATACTTACGACGGAAGCGGTAAAGTCGTCTACCGAGGAGACACCTCAAATATTGATATTCACAGATTAAAGCAGGCTTTGGAAGCTTTTAAAGGAGATATCGACCAAATTCCACCGATGTACAGCGCTTTAAAACATCAAGGGCAGCCTCTCTACCAGCTAGCCAGGGCAGGTGTAAGTATCAAACGGAAAAGTCGAGCGGTAAAAATCTATCGACTGGAGCTCGTTGTATGGCAAAAACCACTAGTGACACTAGAGATAGAATGCAGCAAGGGAACCTATATCCGCTCACTAGCTAATGACTTGGGGGAGTCGCTGGGATGTGGGGCTTATCTTAAGAGCCTGATTCGCACCCGGTATGGCATTTTTAATGTTGAAGAAGCAATCTCTTTAAAACAATTGGAGGAGGCCATAAAAGGAGGAGGCTGGCTTAATCTTCTCCACCCTATCGATAGTGTTTTACAGGATATTAGTGCCGTAACCGTCGACGAAGTCGGGGAGGCGGCGATAAGGACGGGCAGTCCGCTGAATAAGAGTGAGAACGACTATAATAGCCAAGGCATCGGCCAAAAATACGTTCGAGTATACAATTCAGGCGGACGTTTTTTAGGGATACTAGCACGCGATAAAGACAGCGGCATTTGGCGGCCGAAAAAGGTGTTTATATAAGTGGGTAAATATTTCGTTTCCGAAACATATTTATGTCAACTATTCGGGCATAAATCTTGACAGCTTGCTTTCAAAGAGAGTATAGTGCATCGGATGCTTGTTAAAGCTGGCTGACCATCCGTTTTTCATCTCAAAAGAAAGGGGCAAGAGAAAAACAATGGGGAAAATTAATGTGGCAATTATCGGCGTAGGCAACTGCGCTTCTTCCCTAGTGCAGGGCGTATATTATTACAAAGACGCCAAGGACAATGCAGAAGTACCGGGGCTGATGCACGTCAACCTGGGCGGCTATCATATCAGTGATATTAACTTCGTCGCTGCCTTTGATGTCGACAAGAATAAGGTCGGCAAAGATCTAGCCGAAGCTATTTATATCAAACCCAACAATACCTATAAGTTCTGCGATGTGCCGCTAACCGGCGTGAAAGTGATGCGGGGTATGACCCATGATGGGTTGGGCAAATATCTTTCACAAATTATCCAAAAAGCGCCTCCGCCAACGGTAGATATCGTCAAGGTGTTGAAAGAAACCAAGACCGATGTTGTGCTAAACTACCTGCCCGTCGGCAGCGAGATGGCCACCAAGTGGTACGTAGAGCAGATATTACAGGCTGGCTGCGGCATGATAAACTGCATACCAGTATTCATCGCCAGCCATAAAGACTGGAGCAATCGTTTCGCCGACCACGGCTTGCCGATTATCGGCGACGATATTAAGTCACAAGTAGGTGCGACCATCGTGCACCGCGTATTGACCAAGTTATTCGTCGACCGCGGCGTGAAACTAGAAAAGACTTACCAATTAAACTTTGGAGGCAACACCGATTTTCTCAACATGCTGGAGAGAGAACGACTGGAATCCAAGAAAATCTCCAAGACCGGCGCGGTCACCTCACAGCTGCCATATAAAATGAACCCCGATGATATCCATGTGGGACCCAGCGATTATGTGCCCTTCCTGCTCGACCGCAAGTTCTGCCATATCCGCATGGAAGGACGTACCTTTGGTGATGTACCGCTACTGGTCGAAGTCAAACTGGAAGTATGGGACAGCCCCAACTCCGCCGGCGTCGTCATTGACGCAATAAGATGCTGCAAACTTGCCCTGGATAAGGGGCTTAAGGGGGCGTTGACGGCACCATCCTCCTATTTCATGAAAACGCCGCCAATTCAATATTCTGATTCCGAAGCCCGCGACAAGGTGGAGGAATTTATCACCACTAATGCGGCATCTAAAGAAAAAACTACGAAAAAACAAGGGTCTAAATAGGCAGGCATGAAAATTGCCCTGGTATCCCCTTACGACTTCGCTTATCCCAGCGGAGTAGGTAACCATATTTCCTGCCTGGAGCAGCAGTTCACCCGCCTGGGGCATGAGGTCAAGATTATCGCCCCGGCTTCAAAGGCGATTTATACAATTGGCGACCGTTTTATCCGCATCGGCACGCCGCGCCCTATACCGGTTAGCGGCTCGATAGCCCGTATTACCATGTCCTTATGGCTCGCCTCTCAAATCAAAGAAGTGTTCGAGCGGGAAAAATTCGATATCTGCCATCTCCACGAGCCTTTGATGCCGACCCTTTGTACGACCATCCTACGATTAAAGAAATCGCCAATGGTCGGCACTTTTCACGCCTCCGGCGGCAAACCCTGGTATAATATGGGCTCACCCCTCGGCAAGTGGTATCTCAACCGGTGGTTCCGCAAGTTGGACGGACGCATTGCCGTTTCCCAGGTGGCGCTGGATTATGTCGATAAATATTTCCCTGCCGATTATGAAACCATCCCTAACGGGGTAGATACCCGGCATTTCCATGAAAAGGTAAAGTCTTTCGATGAGTATAATGACGGTAAAACTAATATTCTCTTCGTGGGGCGACTGGAAAAACGGAAGGGGTTCGATTATCTGCTGGAAGCCTACCGGCTCATCAAGCCGGTAGTTCCTGATTGCCGCCTTATCCAGGTGGGGCCGGGAGTTAGGCTTCTTAAGAAATATGAAAAATATATCAGCCAGTACGGGATACCGGACGTGAATTTTACCGGCTACGCCGCCTATCGCGACCTGCCTAGATACTATAAGACGGCGGACATTGTCTGCTTCCCGAATACTGGATGGGAGAGCCAGGGTATCGTCTTGCTGGAGGCAATGGCTATCGGCAAGCCAATTGTCGCCTCGGCGATAGACGGTTTTTTGAGCGTCCTGACTGACGGCAAGGAAGGAATCGCTGTGCCTCCCCAAGAACCGGAGAAACTCGCCGAAGCCATACTGAAGCTTATCAGGAACAAAAAACTACGGCAGCAAATGGGCGAGCAAGGCATGCACCGGGCCAAGCAATATGATTGGTCAATCATTGCCGATAGAATACTAGACGTTTATAAAAGGGTTTTAAAGAATATCAAGGAATCTGCGAATAAACCGTCATGACAAACTTAGCTTCGTTCCGTAAAATTATTGCCGAGGGCATTACTAAACCGATTATTGGCGTTATTGCAAAAACGCCACTGACACCGAATATCATTACCTGGATTGGCTTTATAGTCACCATCGGCGCCGGGGCATTGGTAGTCACCGATTATTGGCTGGCAGCGGGAATCGTCGTGCTGGTAGCGGGGTTATTCGATATGCTTGACGGGGCGTTAGCCCGCACCACCGGTAAGATGACACGCTTCGGGGCGATTTTAGATTCTACCCTCGACCGCGTTTCCGAGGCTATTCTGCTAATAAGCTTGCTCGCGGTTTT
>JBGOXC010000073.1:0-6095 GCA_041478935.1 Dehalococcoidia bacterium | reverse complement strand
TTGGGAACAATCGTCTTAATTGGGATTTCCCATTTCAATTCTCAATGAGGTAGTCCTGTCCCTCATCGCTTTCGTAAATGAGATAATATATCTATGGTACCTGATTGTCAACCTCTATCTCGGAGCCCTGTAGTTGTCCTCGACATGCGAACTATGTACTGCAGCCCGCAAAATCCTCGTCAATCAGCAAAAAACTACTATTAAGGCCGGTAGTTGGTTTGAAGCATAGCTCATGCTCAATTGAACAGTACATTGATTTGTATGACGCGTTCGTGATCGCCACACAATCTAGTGTATTGTGCAATATGCTACTGCGAGCTCCAGTCTCTGGCCCGTTCGACCGCACGTTTCCAGTTATGGTAAAGGGTTTCTCTCTCATCGGGAGACATACAGGGCTCGTAACTCGCCGAGCTTTTCCATTGCCGTCCGATTTCATTAATATTCCGCCATAGCCCCACTGAGAGACCGGCCAGGGAGGCAGCACCAAGGGCAGTGGTCTCAGCCAGCTGCGCCCGCTGAATAGGTATGCCCAGAATGTCTGCCTGAAACTGCATAAGTAGATTGTTGACGCTGCCGCCGCCGTCCACGCGTAACACTGGTATCTGCAGATGGGCATCGGTCTTCATGGTATCGACAACGTCGCGGGTCTGGTAAGCAATCGCCTCCAGCACGGCCCGGGCAATATGCCCTTTATTACTACCTCTAGTGAGGCCTACTATAGTGCCTCGGGCATACATATCCCAGTAAGGTGCGCCCAGCCCAACGAAAGCGGGGATGAAGTAAACGCCGCCGTTGTTCGGCACAGTAGCAGCCAGCGCCTCGCAGTCAGCCGCCGTTTCAATCAGCCCCAGGCCATCACGGAGCCACTGAACGGCCGCCCCGGTAATAAAGATACTTCCCTCCAGGGCATAGGTCACTTTATCTCCCAATCCCCAAGCCAACGCAGTTATTAGCCCGGCGCGGGAAAAGACCGGGCTAGTACCGGTGTTCACGAGAACGAATGAGCCGGTCCCATATGTATTTTTAGCCATGCCTTTTTGGTGACAGGCTTGTCCGAATAGCGCCGCCTGCTGGTCGCCAACGATACTGGCAATTGGCATATGGGAATTATCAAAAATCTCATCTCCAGTTTCTCCATAAATTCGACTGGAAGGAAGGACTTGAGGCATTATTACTTCCGGGATATTCAGCAGGTCGAGAAGTTCTTTGTCCCACTGGAGGGTCTTGATATTGAACAGCATAGTGCGGCTCGCATTGCTGTAATCGGTAACGTGGGCTTTGCCTCCGGTGAGGTTCCAGACCAGCCAGCAGTCGACCGTGCCGCAAATAAGTTCTCCCCGTTCGGCACGCCGCTGGCCATCGGGAGTATTATCCAAGAGCCAGCGGATTTTGGTAGCGGAAAAATAGGCGTCGATAGGCAGCCCCGTCTTTTGACGGACAACCGACTCCAGTCCTTTTTGCTTCAACTCTTCGCATAGCCCCGCAGTACGGCGACACTGCCATACGATAGCATTAGCTATGGGTTTTCCGGTAGCGCGCTCCCAGACCACGATGGTTTCACGCTGATTAGCTATGCCCAGCCCTTTAACCGCGGAAAAAGGCAAGCCCGCTTTATCCAACGCTTCCCGGGCAATTGCTAGGCAGTTCTGGAGGATTTCGCCGGGGTCATGTTCCACCCATCCTGACTGAGGATAAATCTGTCGTAATTCACGGTAGGCGCGAGAGACCACCTGGAGATTTTTATGGAAAAGTAAAGCGGTGCTTCCGGTCGTCCCCTCGTCAATAGCGAGAATATAACTTCCTTCTGGCATTATATTATGCTTTCCCGGTGTCCCCGAAGAAATAATCTGACCCATATTATACCATCCTCGGTTGGATTGCACATTGAAGCAGATTCGTGGTAGCATCACCGATAAGGTTCTGCATACTGGAGATACTCCTCTGCTACTGGTCAGACCGCAGCAACCTTAAGTACGCCGGGTGAATTTCTGTATCATGCGGGTTTTGCGCGTAGCCAGGAAGGGAGTCCCTTGATGAATGCCCATGACTTCGGCAACGTAGATATCGCCCCGGGAATCCACGACGACGGAATGAAGCGCTACAAAAAGCGGGTCTCCCTTGGTACATCCTTCATTGCCCCAGCGTGCGAGCAACTTGCCATTGATGTCGAAGATGCTTAACCGCGGCATCAGTTCAGCAACGTAAACAGTTTGGTCCTTATCGATAAAGATGCTAGTGGGAAGACCAAGGTCGCCCCATTCGGTAAGGTATTTCCCCTGGGCGTCAAAAATCTGAATGCGGTTGTTATGGCGGTCGGCAACGAGCACCCGCCCTTTTTTATCTATGGCAACGGAGTGGGGAACAATAAACTGGCCAGCAGCCTGACCTGGTTCTCCCCAGGAAAGAAGCAGCTTGCCATCGGGAGCGAATTTATGGATTCTTGAGTTGCCATAGCCATCAGACACAAAGATTTCGCTTGAGGCAGAGAGCGCGACGCTAGTGGGACCATTAAACGGGGGACCACCACGCTTTACCGACCGCAACGCCACCATAAAGTCAAGCCTCTTGCCGGTTTCATCCACCCAGGTGAAGCCGGTATCCGCAGGCTTATCCTTATTACCCAATGTCATGAGCAGCTTGCCATCGAGGGTAAACTTGTTGACGGTGTGGTTGAAATCATCAGCGCAATAAATAGTATCATCAGGACCAATCATTGCGCCGTGACTGTGTTTAAATAATCCCTCTCCCCAAGTATTCAATAAGTTGCCTTCACGGTCAAAGACCGTTACCGGGTATTCACCAGTGTTGAAGGCGTAAAGCCTATCTTGAGAATCAATAGCTAACGAATTAACCTCGGTGGGCTGCCACCCACCGGGGAACTTAGCCTGCCAATCAGCCAGTTCATAGGTGTATTTATCTTTGCCGTATGCCATGTGAAACAATCTCCTTTCTGGGTATGTGTGTATAGTAACAGTATGATACTAATATAATATAACAATAAAAGCAATTATTGGCTAAGCGTGGATTAATTAGAACAAATTCCAAATTCCCAATGCTGATGTTATAATAGTTAACAAGTTATATTAGTTAAGGAGACTATACAATGGGCCAGTATGACAAATACATTTGCACCACGCTCCAGAAAAGAGATATGCTGCCGGGACCCAATCCGGCAGAGATAGATAAACTCCACGCTGCCGGCAAACGCATCAACATGGAGCATACCCTCTGGATTGATAATGAGGTTATTCCGGGCGCTTACTACGGCGAGGCTACCTGGATATGGCCCTCTACTTATCCGGGGCAAATAACCCGCGAAGAGCAGATGAAGCTGCCCACCAACGATAAACCGATGTTCCCCCACGCCCATGATTTCCCCGAGCTGCTATCGTGGTGGGGTACAGACCCGAATAACCCAGATGATACCGGCTCGATGGGGATGATAATGGGAGATGAGTTAATACCGCTGGGAAAAAGCTGGGTGGCTTATATCCCGGCCGGCATGCCGCACATGCCCACTATGGGCGGCGGCGGGAAAAAGACCAAGCTGCCAGTCTGCCACTGGACATCCGGCCCCGGCGTATATACACGGGAAAAGGACCATAAAGAGGAAGAACCGGGCGGGAAAAAAGACGAACTTCCTAAGGCGAAGAAATCGGAAGACCTGAAGAATGCCATGTACTTCGTCTACGGCACCAAGCCGGAACAGACGAGGAAATATTACATGCTGCCCTACGACTCCAAGTACGTCAAGCCCATGGCACTAGTCGACGATAAGGTTGTGCCTGGGTGCGAGTTCGGTTGTGAAACTTTATGGCTATTGCCGGGGGTTAAAAGTAAAGCCGGCTACCAGATGATGAAGGAGCATACCGTATCACACGGTACATCTATCGTCTTCCAGACAATGAATTATGACGATATCACCGACCTTTGCGCCGAGGTAGAGCTGTGGATAGGCGGCGAAAAGCACGTTATCAATAAAACATTTGGGGCTTACATACCGCCGGACGTGAAACAGGGTCCAATGATTATCCGCAACATTCAGAAACAGATATTCTTTATGATTTCTTATCCGGTGGGGCTGGGCTTCACCAAATGGCGCGGAGGAAAACAACAGCTTTCAGCATAAGCTAAAAACGGGGTCAAACATATAAACCCTTTAACCCCGTTATTTTTTACGTGCCGAGTCAAAACATAAGCCTGCGCAAACTTGACGATTTGCACAATTGCTTTATTTAACATATAATATAAGCATAGTTCCAGTTCAGGTTTATACAAGCTTCTTAAAGTCTCATCAGATTGATATCAAGTATTGGATGACCTTAGCTCTAACTAAATATTAAGAGAGGAGGCCATCCAATGAGTTTCGAAGACAAAACCCTCACCTGTTCCGATTGTGCTAAATCCTTTACCTTTAGCGCCGAGGAGCAAGAGCAGTTTCAGACGAGAGGCTACACGAACGAGCCTAAGCGCTGTCCCGAATGCCGTCAGGCACGGAAAGCCGAACGCGGCGGAAGCAACAGCAACAGCTACGGAAACGGCGGCTACAGGAATAGCGGCTACAGTTCCGCACCACGCCAGATGTTTCCGGCGGTATGCTCTGATTGCGGCAAGGAAACTTCAGTACCGTTCGAGCCCCGCCAGGGCAGGCCGGTATATTGCAGCGACTGCTACCGTAAGGTAAGAGTAAACAAATACTAATCTGTGTCATCAAACATGGGCTGGGGATATACCCGGCCCATGTCCAGTCCCAGCCAAGCAACGTTCATCGCGGAGGAATCATTTATGATAGTAAAAACACCCATGAAAAAAATTATATTCGATGAACATGACGAGGACTTTGTAAAACAACTTGCTAAAGACATCGGCTGCCACTACTGTAAAGCAAACGAACGTACTTACAGCCTGAACAAATTTGCTTCGGCTGTTCAAGGTGAAATGGGCGTCTTCGCCTGGGTTCACAAAGAAGAGAATGACTATTTCTGGGTAGCCACACGAAAAATCTGGGTAGAAGCAGCCAAGGCTAAAGCTTTAGCAGGGAGAAAGAAGAAAACAATCAGCTGTTTTTCCAGAGATACCCAACATGCCGATGACAGTGTGAGTTATGACACCAAAAACGACTACCAAAAGACTATAAGCTCTCTAAAACTGATTAATAAAATGCGTTAGTCCTTTTACCACCACTACCCCTTTTTAAGTGGAAGGATTCCCCCCGAATGACAGGTTCTACTCAAACGTAATAATATTACGCAGCGCCTCCCCTTTTTGCAGGGATGCAACCGCCTCATTAATGCGCGCCAGTGGATAATACCCACTGATAAGTTCGTCCAGCTTTAGTTTGCCCGCCTGGTAAAGCGACACGAGGAAGGGAATATCAATACTAGAGCGGATTGAACCGCCGCCACATCCAGTAAGGATTTTCTCGGTAAAGATAAACTCCAAGGGAGTAAAGTCCTTCAAGTTGCCACCAGCCAATCCAACGACCACGGTCATACCCATAACGCCGCACATCGAAAAACCGGTGCGTATCGCCTCAATCTTGCCCACCGTCACAAAAGCATAGTCCGCCCCCCGTCCATTAGTTATATCCTGTACGGTTTTAATAGGGTCTTTTTCCTTCTTAAGGTTGACCGTATGGGTCGCACCGAATTCCCGCGCCGTTTTCAATTTACTATCCAGCACATCTACAGCAATAACCGGGTAAGCGCCAGAGAAAGCCGCCCCCTGAATAGAGTTAAGTCCCACGCCACCAGTCCCCACGACCACCACGCTACTCATGGCGGGGACTTTAGCACGGTTGACCACTGCTCCAAAGCCGGACGTCACGCCACAGGCAAGCAAACAAGCTTTATCCAGCGGCATGTCTTTAGGGATTCCAGTAACCAGTTCCTGCGGCACGGTAGTATATTCGGCGAAGCCACCGACAGGTCCAGCCATCAGCGCCAGAGGTTGTCCCTTGCTGTTTTTATGTTTAGGTCGAGAAAAAGCGCCCCGTTCCACGCAGTAATGGGGCTTGCCGATGGTGCAATAGTAGCAGTGTCCGCAGCCGGAGGTTACCGTACCGATAACCACTGTATCACCTTTCTTTACTTTAG
>JBGOXC010000108.1:0-5215 GCA_041478935.1 Dehalococcoidia bacterium | reverse complement strand
GTAAAATTTCCTCATCAAGTATCGGAATTGGTGCGCCGATACCAACAGTCAGGCTGCAGCCATAACCCATGACGCTCGTCCCCACCAGCCATTTAGGGCTCATTTGCTTAAGGTCACCGATTACCGCCAGCGTACCGGCTCCTTCTGTGGGTACGCCCTTTTCTGTGCGCGGTACATTGGGACTATGCTGTGTGCCTTGCCAGGCGACGTAGCCTGTACCCCCACCCAGGAATATTCTAGTCCCGATGCCAATGGTTTTATAAAACGGATCGTTGAACAGCGGTGAAAGCTGCCCCGCCGAGGAGTAGTTGGCATTGCCCAGTTTCGGCTTAAGCACACCCATATAAGTATAAAGCGTTTTATCGGAGGTATTTACGGCAACATTGTAGTTTTGATAAGCGTTACGGATGTTAAAGAGTGTTGCTTGGTTCAGGTCGTTGATGTTAATCCATGTTTCCAACTTTTTCCGCGGATAGCAGTCTGTGCCGTAAGCAGTGGCTACTAGTCGTACGTCTTTGCCTACTACCAGCTCTTCGATAACGTGACCTCCGCCGTAGTTGAATTCGCCGGGATGAATCCGGTTACGCGGGTCATCATCCGGCAGGGCATTAGCCCCCAGAAACAGGTCGACTGCTGCTAGCCCAGTGTAAGCCGGAACGTCATTAAGGTAAGCCCTGCCTCCCCCCAACTTAATCCGCGGCTTGGTATGCCCAATATTGAAATAAGCCCCGGAGGAGCACATTATCCCAAAGGTGCCCGTCGTCACCACGTCTACTTCTTGGGCGGCTTTCTTGATACCTTTCTCTCGGGCAAAATTGATGATTTCCTCGGCGTTAAAGACAACCGCCTTACCCTTTTTGATTTTTTCGTTGATTTCTGCTATTGTTTTAGCCACTTAATGCATCCTTTTTTATAGAAAGTGCTCTGTTATGGGATTACATAACATTTTAACAGAGCTTGACCTCCAATACAACTAAGGCTGTTGAAGCTACCAACTTTATAAGCTATAATCAAAAGTGAACCCCCATTTACAGGAGATTGCTTTGTATCGGACTCATACCTGCGGTTCTCTAAGAAAAGAACACATCGGGAATACTGTTTCTTTAGCCGGCTGGGTCAATCGCCGCCGCGACCATGGCGGTCTGGTTTTTATCGATCTACGCGATAGGGAAGGTATTGTCCAGATTGTGTTCAATCCGGAAATATCGAAAGCCGTACTGAAAGTAGCCGAACAGCTACGCAGCGAATATGTTATTACGCTTACCGGTGAGGTAGCATTACGCCCTGCCGGCACAGAAAACCCGAAACTGCCGACTGGTGATGTCGAGGTTATCGTTAAAAAAGTGGAGATTCTTAACACCTCCGATACTCCGCCATTCTATATCAATGAAGAGGTTGAGGTTGATGAAAACGTTCGCTTAAAATACCGCTACCTCGATTTGCGTAGACCTCGTATGCGAGAAAACTTAAAGCTACGCCATCGTGTTACCAAGTTTATCCATGATTTTCTGGATACGCGCGGGTTTATCGAGGTAGAAACACCCACCTTCATCAAGAGTACGCCGGAGGGTGCTCGCGACTACCTGGTGCCCAGCCGCATCCATCCCGGCAGCTTTTATGCCTTACCCCAATCACCCCAGCAGCTAAAACAGCTTTTAATGGTAGGGGGCTTGGAAAAGTATTACCAGCTTGCTCGCTGCTATCGGGATGAAGACTTACGCGCCGACCGCCAGCCAGAACATACGCAATTAGATGTTGAAATGAGCTTCGTTACCCAGGAGGACTTACTACAGCTACTGGAGGAACTTTACACTTCACTAGCTAAGGCAGTTAAACCCGACTTAAAAATCATCAAACCTTTCCCTCGCCTAACTTATACGGATACGATGCTGCGTTACGCCTCGGAAAAGCCTGATTTACGCTACGGATTAGAGATAGCCGATATTACCGACATAGCCAAAAAAACGGATTTCGCCGTCTTTAAGACAGCTATTGCCAACGGCGGCAAAGTCAGAGTTTTAGCAGCTCCCGGCTGTGGAGAATATACCCATCATCAACTTGAAGAGCTTATTCAGGTTGCGACTAGCGCTGGCGCTAAAGGACTATTAACGATATCTTTAGGCGCGCCGGACGGCAGCTTAAAAAATCTCACACAAGATATGGTGAAATCCGTTGCTGCTAAATACTTGAATCTAGAACAAGTTAAAGAGATAGCAAAATCGTGTAAAGCCAATAAGGGAGATCTGCTGTTAATCGTTGCCGGTGAGCCGGAGAAGATTTACCCCGCGCTGGACGCATTACGCCGTGAGATGGCGCGACGTCTTAATCTAGCCGACCCCAATATTTTATATTTTGTCTTTATTATTGATTTTCCCCTTATTATCCGCAATCAGGAAACGGGGCGTTGGGAGGCAGCTAACAATCCCTTTACCTCTCCAAAAGATGAGGACATACCGCTGCTTGATACTGCACCGGAAAAAGTTCATGGCAAGAACTATGACCTTGCCTGTAATGGAATTGAACTTTTAAGCGGCAGCATACGCATACATCGCACAGACTTACAGAGAAAGATATTTAAAATACTGGGATATGACGATGAACATATCAAGCAACTGTTCGGGCATATGCTGGAAGCTTTTGACTTCGGCGCGCCGCCGCATGGCGGTTTTGGTGCTGGTATCGATAGAACAGTCATGGTTCTAGCTAACGAGCCTAATATCCGCGATGTGATAGCATTCCCCAAGAACCAGAGTGCCATGGATATGACGCTCGGAGCTCCTTCGCCCGTCGCTAAAGAACAGCTTGATGAACTTCATATTTCTGTGATTGAAGAAGAGTAACCGGACTGGAGGGAAATTGAAAGTAACCAAAGAAAAAATAGAAAATTGCCAGGCGTTTCTCACGATTGAGATGGAGCCTGCCGAGATGGAAGACGGCATGCAAAATGCTTATCAACACCTGGTGCAAAGGGCTAATATCCCAGGCTTTCGCAAGGGTAAAGCCCCCAGAGCCGTCGTAGAACGTACTCTGGGGAAGGGTAGACTGCTAGAAGAGGCCATCGACCATGTAATTCCCCAGGCTTACGAGCAAGCATGTAAAGAGCAAGCAATTGAACCTTATGCTCAACCTAGCCTGGAAATTACCAAAGCTGAACCGTTAACTTTCAAAGCGGTTGTGCCGCTCAAACCTAATGTCGTCCTTGGCGATTATCAAAGCATTAGAATGTCGCCAGAGCCGGTGGAGATAAAAGATGAAAACATCAACGCCGTCTTGGAAGAGCTCCGCCACCAGCACGCCACCTGGGAACCGGTGGATAGGGCATTGGATTATAACGATATAGCGGTTATTGATATCAACTCGAATTCCGAAGAAAAACCTTTAATTCAAAGAATCGGGTCGCAATATCCCGTGAATAAGGATTCACTCTCGCCGGCACCGGGTTTCGCAGCGCAAATTGTCGGCATGAAAAAAGGAGAAACGAAAGAATTTGACTTGACCTTCCCAGCGGATTATCCTAGCAGCCAGTTCGCCGGTAAACAGGCACATTTTAAAGTCACCCTGCAAGAAGTAAAAGAGGAAAAACTCCCGGAGCTTGACGATAATTTGGCGACGGTGGTTTCTCCAGAGATTAAAACTCTGTCAGCTCTCCGAGAGGAAGCTGTAAAAAGTCTTAAACTTAGGGGTGAAGAACGCGCCCGTATGGATTTTGAAGAAAAAGCCATCAATACTGCCGTGGAGAAGTCAAAAATCAAGTACCCGCCGATACTAATTGACTTGGAAATCAGCCGTATTATCAATGACCAGGCAAGACAGCTCCAGATGACCGGCCAGGGCATGGATGACTACCTGCGCAGCATCAATAAAACGCCGGAGCAGTTGCAAGAAGATTTGCGACCTATCGCTATCCGAAACATTAATGCGTCTTTGGTGTTGAGTAAGATAGCCGAACAAGAGAAAATAGAGGTCACCGAAGATGAAATAAAGAACGGCATCAACAATATGGTCAGAGGTATCGGCGACGATAAAAAAGAGGAAATGATAAAACTCCTAGATACGCCGCAAAACCGCCAATCGATAACACAATCGCTTAAAACACGCAAAACCATCGAGCGTCTTACCGATATCGCTAAAAATGACAGTAAATCTAACGCAACTGACAGTTTAGCCGATAAAAAGACAACTCAAAAGGAGGAGGAAAAATGAACAATTTACCATTAAACGTCATGCCCTATGTCGTCGAAAGCGGCCCGAGAGGAGAAAGGGTCTCAGATATCTACTCGATGCTTTTAAAAGAACGTATTATTATGCTCTTCACAGATATTGATGACCGAATTGCTAATGTACTAATTGCTCAGCTGCTCTATCTGGAAAGGGAAGACCCGGAAAGAGATATTAATATGTATATCCAGAGTCCCGGTGGCGGTATCCACGCCGGCCTCGCCATCTACGACACGATGCAACTCATCCGACCGCAGGTATCTACTATCTGCGTCGGCATGGCGGCCAGCATGGCTACCGTGCTGCTCTGCGCTGGTGCAAAGGGCAAGCGTTTCGCTTTGCCTCATGCCACTATCCACATGCACCAGGCTATGGGCGGTGTTCAGGGCCAAGCGACAGATATGGCGATTGCCGCTAAAGAAATTATGAGGCTGCAGGACACCCTCAAGGAACTTCTCGTTAAGCATACCGGCCAGTCCATGGAAAAAATTACCCATGACACTGACCGTGATTTTTTCCTGAATGCGGAACAGGCAGTAGAATACGGTTTGGTTGATGAAGTCCTCAACAAACCCTCGGACGCCAAAGAAGAAAAACCTAAGAAACAGAAATAAAGCTATTCAGGTAGTTTACCCATCACCTTTTCATCAATCTCTTTGGTGAGGTCATAACCTTTTATGATATGGCCGGCAGCGTCAACAATCTGCCGGTCTTTCGTTATCTTAATCTTGCCTTCACTAAAGGCTTTAAGGGTAGCAATAATCAGGGGCATTTCGCGCACCGCACCGTGAGCACGGATAGTTCTAAATAAAGCGTTTTCCACACCTTCACTTGTTTTTATTTCTTCCGCTGTTTCGTTTTTTATAGCTTCCCAGAGTTTATCAAAAGCTTTGCCTCGTATCGGAAAGGTGCAGAAGGTAGCCGTAGGACCCATATCTAGCTCGGGTATCGCTACGTGCATTTTTACACCCTGTATTTCTGCTTTAGTTTCGATGAG
>JBGOXC010000105.1:0-5373 GCA_041478935.1 Dehalococcoidia bacterium | reverse complement strand
GACTGGGTAAAATCGTGGCTCTGCTCAAAAGCTACTCCGGCCGCGACGAGGTTCACTTGAACGTCATCAACGGCAGCGGTGCCGTCCCGCTAAGAATACCCCTCCAGACCGGCTATTCCCCCGAGCTTGAGCAACGCCTTATTGAAATCGTGGGGGAGGCGGGGTTGCAGGTTGTGCCCCTTAAGTGATATATCTACATGTAACGGGGCGAGGAGGTCGTGCGTGAAACCCACATTTAAACTTTTTCGCATCGCCGGCATCACCATCGGCATTCACTATACCTGGATTTTTGCGCTTATCTTCTTCAGCTGGACGCTCGCTATGGTTTACTTCCCCGCCGGTTATCCCGGTTGGAGCACGGCGATGTACTGGATAACGGGCATTGGCGGGGCGTTATTGATTTTTGTCTCGGTACTGCTGCATGAGCTGGCTCATTCGCTGATGGCTAATGCGCGGGGCATACCGGTGCATAGTATTACGCTTTTTATCCTCGGCGGCGCGAGCAATCTGGATGAAGAGCCGCAAAAGCCGGCCGCCGAGTTCGCCATGGCTATCGTCGGGCCGTTGACCAGCCTGGTTTTGGGGGGAATATTTTACGGGCTTACTTACCTCCCCATTGATACCACTACCCCCCAGTTCGCTATACTGGGCTATCTGGCGATCATCAACATTTACCTGGGTGTTTTTAACCTGCTGCCGGGGTTCCCGATGGACGGCGGCCGCGTCCTCCGCTCCATTATCTGGGGTTCGACGGGCAGCCTAACTAAAGCTACCGATATTGCCGGCATGATAGGTCAGTTCTTCGGCTGGGCTTTCATCGGCCTGGGCGTGTTCCTGATGATATCCGTCAGCTTCATTAATGGGTTATGGATAGCGTTTCTCGGCTGGTTTCTCAATAGCTCGGCTGATGCCAGCCGTAAAGAAGTTGCCCTGCGCGAACGCTTAAGTCATATTAAAGTCAGGGAGTTGATAAATCTTAATATCGCCACTATTGAACCCGAGACAACCGTGCAGGACATGGTGACGAATATCTTCCGTAAACAACATGGACGGGCAGTGCCTGTGTGCCAGGACGGGAAAGTGGTAGGCATAGCCACGATTACCGACGTTAAGAAAGTGCCGCAGGATAAATGGGCATCAACACCGGTGAAAAAGATAATGACCAGCGAGCCGCTCTATTCGGTCACGCCAGAGGATAATTTAAACAAGGCGCTGATGTTGATTGCGAAAAACGATGTTAACCAGGTGCTCATCAGCGACCAGGGTAAATGCAGCGGACTGTTAAGTCGCGCCGACATCATCCGCCTTATCCAGATGAACAGCGAGCTTGGCATACGATGAAACAGCAAAGGTTTTAGGTAATGGAAAACCCAAAGACGCCATCTGATACGCACGAAGGACACCGCAAGAGATTACGGGAAAAGTTCGTTAAATCGGGCTTAAGTGGCTTCCACGACTACGAAATCGTGGAGTTGCTATTGAGTCTAGGCACGCCGCGTAAAGACTGTAAGCCAGCTGCCAAAGAGGCTATCCAGAGATTCAAAACCCTGCGTGGGGTTCTGGAAGCCCCCGTCAAGGAGCTGCAGCAGATAAAGGGCGTCGGCGTCCACAGCGCCTTCGGCATCAAGCTGGTGCAGGAGGTTGCCCGCGAGTTCCTCCACGCCAAAATGCTGGAAAAACCCTTCTACCGCTCTTCGCAGGAGGTTTTCGACTATCTCTATCACGCGATGCGCGGCTTAAAGAAGGAGGTCTTTAAGGTTCTTCATTTAAGCAGCCAGAACCAGATTATTGAAACTATCGACCTTTCCGCAGGGACGGTCAACAGCAGCGCCGTCTCCCCCCGCGAGGTTATCGAAGCCGCATTAAGGAATAATGCCGCTGCCCTGATTTTTGTGCATAACCACCCCTCCGGCGAGGTCGACCCCAGCGCTAGCGATAAAAGCCTGACACGTGAGTTGGTTTATGCTGGTCGGATAATGCGTCTTAAAGTGCTCGACCATATAATCATCGGCGATAACAAGTATTATAGCTTTGCTGGCGACGGATTAATCGAGGAATATGAGACGGATTTTATGAATAAGATGTTAAAGAGCGTCGCCGAGGTCAGAAGAAGATTATATAAATATACCTAATGACTTGGTTGCTCCGCTTTCCAAAACTAAAAGACGCTTTTTCACAGCCAGCCCTCCGGTGTATCCCCCCAGACCGCCGTTGCTGTATATCACGCGATGACATGGAACGATTATCGGCAGCGGATTTTTACCTAAAGCCTGCCCTGCCGCCCGCGCCGCGTACGGTTTGCCTGTTTTTCGGGCTACCCAGGCGTATCTTCGAGTCTGTCCATAGGGGATTTTCCTGGTAGCCTGCCAAACGGCCCGCTGAAAAGGCGTGGCTTTGCTTATATCCAATTTATCCGGAAATTCTACCTGGTGGCCGGTAAAATAATGCTTGAAACGATGTACAAGGTCCTGGAAATATCTTTTATTTTGCTTCGCATCATGTATCTCAAGCGCTGCCATGGCATTTTCTTTTGACGTCTGGGGTAAAGTAGTGCGGCGCAGTCCAGTTGCTGAACCCAGTATCCCCACCCAGCCCGCCGCCGTTTTAAAGACGACATAAAATAATTTTTTTCTCATGACTTGAACTCCGGCTCAATGAGTCCGTAGTCCCCGTCGTTACGGCGGTAAAGCAGGCGGACCTCGCTGGCGTTAGCGTCAAAGAACAGGAAAAAGTCGTGACCAAGGCTTTCCATCTGGGCGATGGCTTCTTCCAGCAGCATCGGCTCAATGACGAAGTGTTTTGTCTTAACTACCTTCCTGGGATTGATTGTTTCCGGCTGCCGGAACTTGCCGCGGGCTAAAGGATTTCTCCGGCCGCTGTGATAGATTTTGCCCTTATGTTTTTCCAACTGCCGTGTCAGGACGGTAGCAGCCTTGTCAACGGCTTTAAACAGGTCCTCCGCTCTTTCTTCAGCGTGAAATGACGCCCTGCCGAGGCCGCTATTGACTATCACTTTTATCAGATAGCGCTGCTGAGGGGATTTGGTTTGTTCCACAGCTACCTCGGCTTTAATATCGATAATGTCAGGGATATGCTTATTCAGCTTGCTAAGCTTTCGTTCAATATAATTGTGCGATATGGCGGTCAATTCCGTATTGGTTCCTGTAATGTGCAGTTCCATCTTTTCACGCTCCTCTCAAATTCTCATTTCCTAAATTTCTAACGCTATCGTTAGCCCCCAGACGGAGGCGGCGCCGGCGGCTTTAAGCACCCCGGCACAGGTATTCATCGTAGCCCCGGATGTCGAAACATCATCGATTAGCAATATATTTTTACCCGCTAACCGCCTGTCAACACAGGTAAAGGCATCAGCGATATTTTTATGCCGTTCTGCGGCGCTGGTTGTTCTCACTTGCGGTGGCGTATTTATCTTGCGGATAAGACATTCCTCAACCAGAGATATACCAGTCATTCGCCCCAGCTCACGGGCGATTAAAGATGATTGATTATACCCACGCTCTCGCTCTCGTTTTTTATGTATCGGCACCGGTACCAGCACGTCGCCCGGCATGGGATTTTCCACGAGGAAGTCATGCAAGAAACCGGCTAACACAGGCGCGATTGCTTTAAGATTGTAGTATTTAAGCTGGTGGATAGCCTGGCGGATAACTCCGCCGAATAAAAACGGGGCGCGTATGCCGTCGATTTCTGCCTGGGTGCCGATACAGCCGGGGCAGGTATTATCAACGGTCAAAGGACGCCCACAAACTGAACAAACCGGGGGGTAGATGAAAGGTAATTGCTGTCGGCAGGCATCGCAAATATACTCGCCTTCCCTGCCGCAGCCGATACACCACGGCGGGAAAAACAAATCCAGCGCTGCCCTCTTAAGCTTCGTTATGGAAGGAAGCACAGCTGCCATCCGCAATCATAGATTTTATAGATGACTCGCTAACTTATTATTTATCTGGGACGGGAATTGTGTAGAGCGCCGCTCATGATAGGCTCGTCTCTATAAACATCACCGTTCCTGATTTTCAGGTTAAAACCGCAATCAGGATTGGTGCAAACCCAGGCTTTATACTGTATGGATGCTCCCTGACTGCCGAAGTCGGATAAAGGCACAAGGTCACCGGTATTACATTTTTGACATTTGGGGAAACTGCTCTGTTCCATAGGGGTCCTCCTCCCAACCGATAGTATAGAATAAACTCATTAAGTATACCTTGATGTCATGCTTTTTGGCAAGTTAGTTTACGGTGTTTTTATCGATAATATGAGGAGGAGTTCAACATTTTCTTTTAGTTGCCCGCTCCTCCTAAACTTATTAAATCACATTCTTGGTAATTTCGGGGTTTCTTCGGGTTAATCAGAAAAGTGCCGGGAAATTTTATCCATTGATTTTACGGTTTCATCTTGTTTTTGCTCTACATTCGTCATTTCTACGGTCATTTTGTTCTGGCTGTCGCGTAACTCACCAATACTTACGCCCAGATTCTCGATTTTCGCCGCCAGATTATCGGTGCTCTGGTTAAAAGCCTTAATGTCCTGGCTTAACGCCGCCGAATACTGATTGATGCCCTTAACATCCTGTCCGAAGGCGCTCAAACTCAGTGACAGGGACTTGACGTCCAGGCTTAAGCTTCGGGCGCTTTCGCTGAATACTCTGGCATCCT
Source organism: Dehalococcoidia bacterium (assembly GCA_041478935.1). Lineage (GTDB taxonomy): Bacteria > Chloroflexota > Dehalococcoidia > Dehalococcoidales > RBG-16-60-22 > RBG-13-51-18. The sequence continues at coordinate 697 of JBGOXC010000105.1, read as the reverse complement.
GCGTCAGAGCTTCAATACCTTTCTGGATGTTTCTAAAATAGACCCAGACGACGGCGAACATCGCAATCATCACCGCGAGTCCTACCCCGACGAGTATGAGGGTAATGTTTTGTACGCTAAATTCCATATAGCCTCCTCTTTCAGTTCTTTCCTGTCGGCCAGCTTTTTATGTTATTTTTTGTAACTTAGAGATGCTTCGCTGATTGCTTAATAGTAACACGTAAACTTGTATAAAATCAATAGACATTAAACACAACTACTATATATAACGTTATTGCTAATCCTTTTGTTTGCCGTCGGTGTTGATAAAAATCATCTTATCGCGGAGCTCTTTTGCGACCAGTTTTTTTAATGACGTTTCGGTCAGCTTGGGGGCGTACTGGCACTGGATAAAGAGGAAGGGCCGTCGCACTTTAAGAACCCGGAAGGGAGCGTGGATAAATTTCGCCGGTATCCATATCATCGTGGACTCGGTGATGATGTGGCTTTCCATTTCCGGTCCCATGCACATTTCCATTTCTGCGCCCAGGTCTTTAGGGTTATTCGGGTCGGTGCCGAGCGCCACCAGCAGCTCCGGGTCTTGATGGATATGCGGTCCGTGCCCGGCTACTTTGGTCGCCTCTTCGCCCATCAGCATGACGGAAAAGTACTTGCTGCCTTCGATGATATCGTTATCGGTATAGGCGACCATCGATGG
>JBGOXC010000133.1:0-4399 GCA_041478935.1 Dehalococcoidia bacterium | reverse complement strand
AGTCCAGTGCTTTCCGTACACTGGTGATGAAAGATTTCAAACTTGCTAGCGTCGCATCCTCTTCAATTAGTTCTATCAATTTACTCCCGATGATTACCCCGTCAGCCAGGGCGGCCGCCCGCGCAGCGTGCTCCACTTTAGCTATCCCGAAACCAACGCATAGTGGTAGGGTGGCTTTACTCCGCACCCTTTTAGTGAACCCCTCCAGTTCCGATGATAGTGTATTCCGCGCTCCGGTGACGCCAGTCAGCGAAACTAGGTAGATAAATCCCCGCGACCTCGCCGCCACCGTGCTGATTCTTTCGTCGGTGCTCGTCGGCGCCAGCAGGTATATCAGGTCGAGGTTATTCTTTTGCGTTTCCGCCTCCAGTTCCATCCCCTCCTCCGGCGGCAAGTCAGGCACGATTAAGCCGTTGATACCAGCTTTCACGCCAGCCCTGCAGAAAGCCTCCAGCCCATAGTTGAGCACCGGATTATAATAGGTCATAAAGACTAGCGGCGTCGCTATTTTCTGCCTGATAGCAGCGGTTATCTCCAGGCAGACCTGCGGCGTGATGCCTTGCTGCAGAGCCTGGTAGCTGGCTTGCTGTATCGTCGCGCCGTCCGCCAGCGGGTCAGAGAACGGTATCCCCAGCTCGATGATGTCGCAGCCGCTCTCGGCCAGCGCCGCGGCTATCTTCACCGTGGCTTCCCTGTCCGGATAACCCGCGATGACGTAGGCGATTAACGCCTTGTAGTCCGGCTTAAAAACCGACGTTATTACGCTCATGCTTCCATTCCCAGTGCCTCGGTCACGATACCCAGGTCTTTATCTCCCCGCCCCGATAAATTCACAATAATCAGTTTATCTTTGTTTAAATCTTTAGCCATTTTCGCTGCGTAAAATATCGCGTGAGCTGATTCCAGTGCCGGTATTATCCCCTCCGTGTTGCAGAGCAGCTTAAACCCCTCCAGCGCTTCTTTGTCGTCAACCGTGACGTAGGTGGCGCGCCCGCTGTCTTTATAGAAGCTGTGCTCTGGCCCCACCCCCGGATAGTCCAGCCCAGCCGAAATGCTGTGCGTCTCCATAATCTGACCATGCTCGTCTTCCATCAGGTAGCTCTTAGTCCCATGTAATACTCCAACTTTACCCGTCGCCAGGGTTGCCGCGTGCTTGCCGGTTTTAAGACCTTTGCCCCCCGCCTCCACCCCGATAAATTTCACGTCTTTATCGCTATAAAACGGGTGAAAAAGCCCGATGCTGTTGCTTCCCCCGCCCACGCAAGCCACCAGATAGTCCGGCAGCCGTTTATAGGCCGACAGCACCTGGGTCCTCGCCTCCCGCCCGATAATCGCCTGGAAATCTCTTACTATCATCGGGTAGGGGTGCGGGCCGACCACCGACCCCAGTAAATAGTACGTATTCTTGACGTTACTCACCCAGTCGCGTATCGCCTCGTTGATGGCGTCTTTAAGCGTCCTACTCCCCGCAGTGACGGGTCTTACCTCGGCGCCGAGCAGTTTCATGCGGTGGACATTAGGCGTCTGTCGCTTGATGTCCTCCGACCCCATATAAATGATGCACTCTAGTCCTAGCATGGCGCAGACGGTGGCTACTGCCACCCCGTGCTGACCTGCTCCCGTCTCGGCGATTATCCTCTTCTTGCCCATTCGTTTTGCTAAAAGCCCCTGCCCCAGCGCGTTGTTTATTTTATGCGCGCCGGTATGCGCCAGGTCTTCCCGCTTTAATAAAATGGTTGCCCCGCCTGCTTTAGCTGATAGTTGCGCGGCATAATAGAGCGGCGTCGGCCGCCCGATATAGTCCTTGCACAGCTGACTAAACCGCTTCTGGAAAGCGGCGTCAGCCAGGCTGTCGGCGTAGGCGCTCTCCAATTCCGCCAGCGCCGGCATGAGCGTTTCCGGCACGAACTTGCCGCCGTACTTCCCGAAATACCCGCTGACATCAGGCCTGGCTGTCATCGGCTACCCTCACCGCTTTAATAAATTTAACGATTTTTCTCATGTCCTTAACGCCTTTAGTTTCCACTCCCGTCGACACGTCCACTCCCCATGGTCTCAATGTCTTAATCGCCCGACCCACATTGCCCGACTTAAGCCCTCCGGCGATTATCACCCGGTGTTTGGAGGCTATCGGCTTTGCTATCTTCCATGGGAATGACTTCCCCGTCCCGCCGAAGAGCCCCTTTACCGCGGTGTCGAGCAATACCATGTATTTGTGTTTATTCAATATTCTCTTGCCCTCGGCGATTTTTGAGCCGGTGACTGCCACTGGTTCATGACTGATGTACCTCACGACTTTGATGAACGGTCTTCCCAGTTCTCGGCAGTAAGCCCAGCTCTCATCACCGCTCAACTGCACCCAGTCCAACCCGCAAGTGTCGGCGATTTTTCTTACGGTTGATATCGGCATATTAACAAACACCCCCACCGACTTCGCCTTCGCTTTATTTTTCTTTAGCGTGGCAATTATCCTCGCGGCGAGTTCGGGCGTAACCTGTCGCGGACTCGGCGCAAAAACCAGCCCGATAAAGTCCGCACCCGCTTCGGCGGCGCCCATGGCGATGTCTTCGCTTCTAATACCGCAGATTTTTATATAAGTCATGCCAGCAGTTCCTTCATCTTGGCGGGTATGTCTTTGGCTGTCACCAGCGCCTCGCCCACCAGCACGGCGTTCACCTTGCATTCCTTCATTTTCTTCATGTCATCTCGGCTGCTGATGCCGCTCTCACTGACGACGATGTTTTCCGCCGGTATCAGCATCCTCAAGCGCCGCGTGGTGTTGGTATCTACCTTAAATGTGTTCAAATCCCTATTATTAATGCCGATTATATCCGCGCCCGCCAGCAGCGCTTTAAACAACTCATCTTCGTTGTGTACCTCTACCAGGCAGCTTAATTTAAGGCTTCCCGCCAACTTTAAAAACTCTTCGAGCGTTTCTTTCTCCAGTAGCGCCGCTATTAATAGGATGGCGTCGGCGCCGCAAGCGGCGGATTCGTATATCTGGTAGGCGTCAAAGATAAAGTCTTTTCTCAATAGCGGGATATTTACCTTTTCTTCTATCGCTTGTAAATATTCGAGTTTGCCCATGAAATGTTTTTCTTCAGTCAGCACCGATATCGCCGCCGCGCCGTTTTCGGCGTAGGTTTGTGCTAATTCCACCGGCTTAAAATCGGGGCAAAGGACTCCCTTTGAAGGCGATGCTTTCTTCACTTCGGCGATTAGTTTTATGCCGTTGCCACGCAGCGCCTCCGCGAAGTTGAGCGGTTTTTGTTGCGCGATGCGCCCTTTCAGGACCGCCAGGGGCGTCTGGCGTTTCGCCAGCTTTACCGCCTCCCTTTTAGCCCCCACGATTTTTTCTAGTATCGTTTTAACCATGTTATTTCAGATTACGGCTTAAAGTAACCAGTCTTTCGAGTTTTTCTTTAGCCTTGCCGCTGTCGATAGCTTGTTGAGCTAGCTTGACAGCTTGTTTCAAATTGGTGGTGACATCCCCGGCGATGAGTCCGGCGGCGGCATTCATTACCACCATGTCCCGCAGGGCGCTCTTTTCCCCACCCAGGATGCGGGTTAACATCACCGCGTTTTCCTGCGGCGTGCCGCCTTTAATCTCTCCAATATCCGCTTTACTAAAGCCGAAGTCCTTGGGCGCGACTTCGTACGGCTTGGATAGTTTGTCTTTAGTGACGTCCCAGATTACCGTTTTTCCGCTTATCGAAATTTCATCCAGCCCGTCCTTGCCGTGCACCACCAGTGCGTGCTTGATGCCCAGCCGCTTTAGGACGGCGGCTATTTTCGCGCCGACCTCTTCACTCGGCGCGCCTAGGAGAATGTGTTCGACGTTTGCCGGATTGGTCAGCGGCCCCAGGATATTAAATACTGTTCGTATGCCTATCTCTTTGCGCACCGGCGCCGCGTACTTCATGGCCGGATGGAATACCTGCGCGAACATAAATCCTATGCCCACGTTTTCGATACACTCGGCTACGCTCTCCGCGCTTAGGTCTATCTTTACTCCCAGCGCTTCTAAAATATCCGCGCTCCCGCATTGACTGGACATGGCGCGGTTGCCGTGCTTGGCGACCTTTAGCCCCGCCCCCGCCACTACGAACGCCGCCGCTGTAGAGATATTAAAGGTTGCCACCCCATCTCCCCCCGTCCCCACGATGTCTATAGCGGGACCCTTTATTTTTACCAGCGTGGCTTTCGCCCGCATGACGCTCGCCAGCCCGGCGATTTCGTCGGCGGTCTCGCCTTTTAAGCGCAGGGCAGTCAGGAAGGCGCTTATCTGCGCCGGCGTCGCTTCCCCGCCCATTATCTCCCCCATCACAAAGTACGCCTCTTCGTAGTTTAAATTCTTCCCCGCCACCAATGTCCCTATCGCTTCTTTAATCATTTTGTT
>JBGOXC010000151.1:0-4057 GCA_041478935.1 Dehalococcoidia bacterium | reverse complement strand
TTAACGCCCAACCCACCGAGGATATCCTTAAGCTCAATGCTCCAACCGCGGAGAAGATTGGCCGCACGTCGTGCGCCGACTTCCGGATTGATGCGCTTGGTTAAACGCAGATCGGTGGTACAGATGCCCCAGGCGCATTTACCGGTATGGCACTGCTGGCAGACATGGCAGCCCAGCGAGATAAGACCCGCCGTACCGATATTGACCGCGTCCGCGCCAAGGGCGATAGCTTTGGCGACATCACCGCTGCTGCGAATACCGCCGGAGACGACGATAGAAGCCTGGTGGCGGATGCCCTCCTGTCTTAAGCGGGTATCCACCGAAGCTAATGCCAGTTCGATAGGAATACCAACATTATCACGGATGACTTTGGGCGCGGCGCCAGTGGCGCCGCGCAGCCCGTCGATAACGACAATATCCGCTCCGCCTCTAACGATGCCGCTGGCGATGGCAGCCACATTATGGACGGCGGCAATCTTTACCGATATCGGCTTGGTGTAGTTGGTGGCTTCTTTCAAGGCATAGATAAGCTGTGAAAGGTCTTCAATCGAATAAATATCATGCTGGGGCGCCGGCGATAAAGCATCAGTTCCCTCCGGAATCATGCGTGTTAAAGAGACATCCGCGCTGACCTTTTCGCCCGGCAGGTGACCGCCAATACCCGGCTTGGCGCCCTGCCCAATCTTGATTTCCACAATTCGGCCAGCATCCAGATAGTCCACATGGACGCCGAAGCGCCCGGAAGCCACCTGAACGATGGTGCTATTGCCGTATTGATAGAGGCTGGGATGCAAACCGCCCTCGCCGGTATTCCAGAGGGTGCCCATTTCTCTCGCCGCCCGCGCCAAAGATTCCTGCACGTTAAGGCTCACCGCCCCATAAGACATAGCGGAAAACATAACCGGCACCAAAAGCCTGACCTGCGGCGTCATTTTCGTCTTTAAATTATGTGTGCCCGGCTCCAGCTCAAGCCGTTCTGGCTTCCGGCCTAAATATGTGGTCAGCTCCATCGGCTCACGGAGCGGGTCGATGGATGGGTTGGTTACCTGACTGGCGTTAAGCAGGATATGGTCCCAGTAAATGCTCTGGGATTTATCGTCGCCCATGCCGGTCAGCAGTACGCCGCCGGTCTCCGCCTGCTTACTAATATCCTCAATAATATCCGATCGCCAGTTAAAGTTATCGCGGTAGTCCAGTGGATTAAAAGTAACGCGGATGGCATTGGTGGGACAGAACACCTCGCAGCGGTGGCAGCCCACGCAAAACTCCTCGCGGTTTTTTATTTTGTTTTCCTCGGCGTCATAGTAGTTGGCGTCAAAGCTGCACTGGTTGACGCAGACCTGGCATTGAATGCAGCGGTCTTCGTCTCTGTCAATTCTAAATTTGGGTGCTATAAAAGTTTTCATTTTTCCTCGCCTCCCTTCAGCATCGCGCCCTCTAACGTGATGCCACCTCTTCTCTACCGTATAATTTCAATTTTGCTTCCGGCTTAAGCCTGCCGATGACCGGTTCACCGCCAAGCGGCGACCAGGCACTATCCAGTTTCGGTTCAACCAGACGAATAGCTGACTCTTCAGATGAAAGGTAAAGCATATCGCCCTTTTCCCCCACCGTCAGCGGACGCAGCCGTATACGGTCGGTTAAACCAATCATCTCGCCTTTATGGGCGATAACCACGGCGAATGGTCCGTTCAAGAGCAAGCTGCCGTAGGTCTGACGTAGCGCCCGCAGCAACTTTTGTTCGCCGTTGGGCATCCGCTCGATGTCCTCCCAAAAGGGCGGCGCCAGCACCTTAACCGCTATCTCCATGGGCAGGTTGTGCTTACGCATCAGCAAGTCAACGGCATAAGCGATGACCTCGGTATCCGTCTGCATGGTGCACTGGTAGCCGAACTGCTCTAAATAGCGACGGTTGATACCGTAGGACGAAATCTCACCGTTATGGACGACCGTCCAGTCCAGAATGGAAAATGGGTGGGCACCGCCCCACCATGCCGCAGTATTGGTGGGGAATCTGCCGTGAGACGTCCATAAATAGCCTTTATATTCATCCAGACGGAAGTATTCGGCGATTTCCTCCGGGTAGCCCACGCCTTTAAAGACCGCCATATTCTTACCACTGGAAAAAACAAAACTGCCATTAGGGCTGGCGTTGATTTCCATTACTCTGGCTACTACATAGTCATCAGCAGAGAGGTTTTCCGGCAGGGTTTGGGGAACGTCTACAAAATAACGGCCGACCAGCGGCGGGTTTTTGATAGCCGCGGTAATGCGGGAGGGAACTTCCTCCTGCCAGACGACGTTAAAATGTTGCCTTAAAAACTCCTCGGTATCCAGCTTGTCCTGGTTGTTTAAATACATAATATGCAGCGCGTAATTATCGGCATGTTCCGGGTAGAGACCATAAATCGCAAAGCCCCCACCCAAGCCATTGCCGCGGTCGTGCATATTAGCGATAGCCTTAATGACGCCCTCCCCGGAAAAGCGGCGTCCGGACCGGTCCATCGCGCCGAAGAGGGAGCAGGCGTCGATAACTTTATCGTCGTTATGGGTGTTGTTAATCCGTTGTAAGTCTTTCATAGGATTTCCTCTTAGCGAAAAGAGCTAGTCGCCGATGACGGCTTCTTCCGGTTGTTCAGGGGCGGTAATAGCGACCGAAGCTGCAGTGGGTTTGGTGAACCGGGAACGCCAGACGGATTCCGGCAAAGAAGCTAAGCCGAAATTATCATCTACTAGAGACTGCTTAAATTTACTGACGTCGACGCCGTCTTTCATCAGATTATAGATAATCCCGGATTTTTCAATGTCGCCGGCGAAGGCAAGCCCCCTTACCATACCGTTTTTAATAATTACCTTTCGATAAATGCCGTTATGGTGGTTGATAATCGTTTCGTAGCTGCTGTCGAGCGGGTCGACGAGTCCAGCGGAAACGATATTCAGGCCGAAGTATTTTAGGGCATTCATCGCGGTGCCACCGGCGTATTCGGTAATTTGGCCAGCCATATTAAGTCCCGCCACCCTACCACCTTCATAAGCATTCGGCCAGACCGGTGTTAAACGATTCTCCTCAATAACAAAGTCGTAAGCCTCGGCGACATCGCCGCAAGCATAGATGTCCAAGGCAGACGTCGCCATATGTCGGTCAACGACGATGCCACGATTAGTTTTTATATTACTACCAGCCAAAGCATCCAGGCGCGGCTTTACACCGATAGCAACGACAACGATATCACAGGGGAGTAGTCGCCCGTCATCCAGAGTTACGCCGCTGACTGTATCAGCCTGATAGCTGTTGATGCTTTTTACGGTATGACCGGTGATTATGTTCACACCAGTCTTTATCATGGCGTCAGTCGCCATTGCCGACACTTCTTTATCTAAAATGGTGTTTAAAATATAGTCCTTCATCTCAATTATCGTTACCTGAACACCGCGCTTAACCAGCGCCTCGGTAACGCTGACGCCGATTAAACCGCCCCCAATAACCACAGCGGCGGGATTCTGGCGGTGTTCATTAAGGAAAGCATCAATGGCTTTAGCATCATCCAGTTTATTAAAGGTAAAAACACCTTTTAGGTTAACGCCCTCCATCGCGGGCATAATCGGCATACCGCCAGCAGCCAGTAAAAGCTTCTCGTAGTGGAGTGATTGGCCGCTCTCCAGTCTAACAGCATGTTTTTCGGCGTTAATTCCCACCACTTTTGCCCCGGGAATAAACTCAATGTTGCTATTTTCGTAGAAATCCGGTTTGCGGTAGAGCATTTTTTCTATAGGGTACGGGTGAGCCAAATATTCCGAAATAAGCGGTCGGGAATAGGCAGGGTAAGGCTCATCGGTGACGATAGCAAGCGTCCCGGTCTTATCAAGCTCACGGATGGCTTCAGCTGCGCCGATGCCTCCGGCGAAGTTCCCGATAATCAGGTATTTGGTTCTTTCAATTCTAGACATCCTGCACCACCCCACTAACATCAGGTTCTTCTACGTAAACTAATGCCTCGTTAGGGCAACCGGCGACGCAGACAGGAATTTCGATATCCTGGCAAAGGTCGCATTTGAC
>JBGOXC010000143.1:0-4320 GCA_041478935.1 Dehalococcoidia bacterium | reverse complement strand
TGCTTATTAACCGGTATATCAACTCCAGCAACACGTGGCATTTATTCCCTCCTTAACCCTGCCTCTGCTTATGCTTGGGATTTTCGCAGATAATTCTAATAACCCCACGCCGTTTGACGACCCGGCATTTTTCACATCTTACTTTTACGGAAGCTTTAACTTTCATACTCTAAACCTTTAACTTATTTTAGTCGGTAGGTGATTCTACCGCGCTTGAGGTCATAAGGCGAGAGCTCGATTAGCACCTTATCGCCGGGCAGTACCCTGATATAATGCATTCTTATTTTACCCGAGATATGCGCCAGCACCTCGTGCTTATTGGGCAGCTCCACGCGGAACATGGCGTTAGGTAAAGCCTCAACGACCGTTCCCTCGACTTCTATGACTTCTTTCTTAGTCATAAATACCCCCCGTCAACACCTCTGCCTGGTTATCATCAATAGCAATGGTATGCTCAAAATGTGCTGAAAGACTGCCGTCAGCTGTTAACACTGTCCATTGGTCTTCCCCCACGCGGGTATGCCAGTCGCCGGCATTCAGCATTGGCTCCAGCGCCAACGTCATTCCCTTTTTTAATACTGCTCCGGTTCCCGCCGGCAGCCCGTAGGGCGGTTCGGTACTATTAGGTATCTGTGGTTCTTCGTGCATTTTTCGGCCTATCCCGTGTCCCGTATATTCCCGCACCAGAGAATATCCTCTGGATTCAGCATGTCCCTGGATAGCCGCCGATATATCGCCCAATCTGCCGCCGGAGCGTGCGGCGGCGATGCCTTTTTCTAGCGATTCCCGCGTTGTATCAATAAGTCGTTTTGCCTCCGGTTTAACCTTGCCGACGGGCACGGTAACGGCGGCATCGCCGTGGAAGCCTTTATATTTTGCGCCGAAATCGAGCGAGACGATGTCGCCCTCTTTCAACACTCTATCGCCCGGAATCCCGTGCACTATCTGGTCATTTATTGAAACGCAAATAGTCGCCGGGTAACCGCGATACCCCTTAAAAGAGGATTCGGCACCCCGTTTCTTTAATTCCCTCTCGGCTATAATGTCCATTTCTTTTGTTTTCATGCCAGGTCGCATTTGCTCTATCAAGATTCTAAGTATTTCCGCCACAATCCTGCCAGACTGCCGCATAATGGCTATCTCCTCTGTCGATTTTATCTCGATAATCATTAATTAGCATTCCCTTAACTCAAGGCGGCGATAATCCTCTGATTTACCTCCACCGCGCTGCCCTCTCCATTAACCTCCAGCAGCTTTCCTGCCCTTCTATAATACTCTATCAGCGGCGATGTCCCTTGCTCATATACCTTTTGTCGCTTTTTCACGGTCTCCGGTTTATCATCAACTCGCTGGTATAATTCGCTGCCGCAATGGTCGCACTTGCCGGCAACTCTAGGCGGTGCATCCGCTTTATGGTAGGGCGCTTGGCAACTGCGGCAAATCCAACGTCCGCCCAACCTCTTTATTAACTCTCCTTCTGATACCTTAATATATACCGCTTTATCAATAGCCTTGGATTGCTCGGCTAGAGCTTTATCCAACGCTTTGGATTGTTTTAAGTTCCTCGGGAAGCCATCCAGTATCGCCCCCCCTTTACAATCCGGTTTAGCTAACCTCTCTAGCATCATTCGTATGGTTATTCTATCCGGGACCAACTGTCCCTTTTCCATATAAACCTTGGCTATTTTACCAAGCTCCGTCTCCTGCTGGAGCGCCTTGCGGAAAAGGACGCCGGGAGCCACCTGTGTCAATCCTTTTTTCTCCGCCAGCATCACCGCCTGTGTCCCTTTACCCGCCCCAGGAGCTCCTAGGAGAACAATATACACCCTTGCTCCTACTTAATAAAGCCTTCATAGCGCCGCATCACCAATTGAGCCTCGAGCTGCTTCATGGTATCCAGTACCACGCCCACCACGATTAACAAACCCAGACTTGAAAGTTGGATTTGCTGCACATTGGTTACCGTGCGCGCCAGGAATGGCATTACCGCCACGAAAGCTAAGAAAAGTGCCCCCGCCCAGGTAATCCGGTTAATTACGCTGTTCAAATAGGTGGCGGTATTTTTACCCGGTCGTATACCTGGGATGAATCCGCCCTGTCTTTGCAGGGTGCCGGGCAAATCTTGCTGCTGATAAGTGATGATGGTATAGAAGAAAGTGAACCCCACCGATAGTACAAAATACATTATCCAGTAAAAAGCGCCTATCGGCAGGTCGGTTTTCGGGTTGAACCACTCTACAATCGAATGGGCGAACCCTGAACCCGAATCAAAGTAACTGGCCACGATACCCGGGAAAAGCATTATCGACATCGAGAAGATTAGCGGTATCATGCCGGAGGCGTTAACGCGCAAGGGAATATGCGTCGTGCCTGATTGCCGATACATCTTGCCGCTGCGGAAAATGCTGCGGGCATACTGCACTGGCACCCGGCGATGCGCCTCGGTAAAGATGACGATTAAAACGACCGTGGCTAGTACGATGGCGATATACACCGCTAGCCCCACGGGGTTGCCCTTGGCTACGAAGCCCTCCTGGATTAGTTGCGGATAACCAGCCACGATGCCGCCGAAGATGATGATGGAAATGCCGTTGCCAATGCCATATTCGGTAATAAGTTCGCCCAACCAGACCAGGAACATCGTGCCGGCGATTAACGATAAAACGATGGTGACGGTGAGCATCGGGCTGCTGGCGCTCACTGCGCCGCTGCGCTGCAAGATTACCAGTTGCCCGTAGCCTGAAAGCCCCGCCAACGGCACGGTCAGCCAGTGTGTAAATAAATTAATTTTGTTCTTGCCGGCTTCCCCCTCCTGCGATAGAGCCTGTAGCTTGGGAATAACTGGCACTAGCAGAATAATGATGATGGAAGCCGTAATGTAAGGATAAACGCCCATCGAAGCCACGCTGAACTGCCTCATGGCGCCGCCGCTAAAAAGGTCCAACATGCTCAGCAGGGCGTTGGTCTCGAAAAGGTTTTTTAGCGCATCGGGGTTCAAACCCGGCAGAGGCACGTGACAGATAAAACGGAAAGCTACCAGAATACCGATGGTAATTAGTATCCTTTTTCGGAGGTCGGGCAAAGTGAAAGCATCCATCATTGCCTGGAGCAATCTGGGTCTACTCGGCTTTTGCTGCATCCGTAACCTCCTCGACTTTGCCGCCGGCAGCTTCTATCTTCGCCTTGGCTGAAGTTGAAAATTTATCCGCTTTAACGGTGATGGGATGGTCGATCTCCCCATCCGCCAGGATTTTAATCGGCCTGGCTAACGATTTGATAATCCCCGCTGACAGTAAATTCTCGGGCGTAACCTTGCTGCCGGACTTAAATTTATTCAGCTCGCCGATATTAACGAGGCTGTATTCCGTCCGGAAGATATTCGTAAAGCCGCGCTTTCTGGGCAGGCGCTTGATTAAAGGCAGCTGCCCGCCTTCAAAGCCGGGACGCATTTTGTTATTACCCGCCCGCGCTTTCTGGCCCTTGCAGCCGCGTCCGGAAAAAGTCCCGTGACCGCTGCCGGTACCGCGACCAACGCGTTTGCTGGCATGCCGGGAGCCGGCTGCCGGAGAAATATTATTTTGTTTTACCAAGCTCTTCCTCCACTTTAACCAGGTGCCTCACTTTATTTATCATACCACGCACCGAGTTTGTATCATCTAGAACGACGCTCTGGTTCAGCCGGTGAAACCCCAACGTCTCCAGCGTTTTGTGCTGTCTTGGTTCGTAACCGATAGCGCTCTTAATCCAGGTAATGCGTATTTTACTCATTAGTGGCCGCCTCTCCGGTGGCAACTATCGCCCGGCGCTTCGCCAGCTCTTCCTTCGGGTTTTTTAATTGGGTCAGGGCAAACATGGTCGCCCTGGCCACATTTATATGGTTAGAAGCGCCCAGCGATTTCGCCAGGATATCTTTAACGCCGCAAGCCTCGAGCACTGCCCGCACACTGCCGCCGGCAATCACGCCGGTGCCTGGCACCGCTGGTCTTAACATCACCGTCGCCGCGCCAAAATGCACTGTTATTGCATGGGGAATGGTGCTGCCGGCCAACGGCACTTTTATCAAATTCTTCTTGGCTTGAGCGCCGCCCTTGCTTATCGCGGTGGGCACTTCGTTAGCCTTGCCGATGCCAAGACCCACGTGTCCTGCGCCATCGCCGGTAACCACCAAAGCGCTAAAGCGAAGCCGCTTGCCGCCCTTCATTACCTTGGCAACGCGGTTTACGTTAATAAGCTTATCATTAAGGTTTAATTCGGTTGCATCTATCCGGCTTAATGGTTGCTTCATCATACCCTCTCTTAAAACTTGAGCCCGCCCTTACG
>JBGOXC010000198.1:0-3147 GCA_041478935.1 Dehalococcoidia bacterium | reverse complement strand
TTTTTCATTTCCTCGCTTTGGGAATCCACGTAACCCGGCATATCGCTGGAGCAGACCCCGCAGGCTTCAATCTTCACTAGCATTTCATCCGGGGTAATCTTGGGCATGGGGATATCCCTTATCTCAAACTTGCGGGGGCCAATAATAAAGGCGGCTTTCATCGGTAAATTCCTCCTTGAGAAAGTAACACTCTTACACAAGACTGCCCATGATTTTACTCCTTAGTCCCCCAATCAATCAACCTTTATCTTCCATCATTTGACAGCCCATTACCGATTCTCTATCCTCAATATAGAGACATGTAATTAATATGAAAGAGAAAGAAGTCTTCCAGGTAGAAATACCCGTCGTTTTAAATGTTGAAGCGGTGGTCAAGCGACTGCGCATGGGCAGGATAGGTGACCGGCTGGGGGATATGGCTTTAGAACTGGCGGAAACCGCGCGTGAAATAGCCCGCCCCAGGGCGATTTATCGGATAGCCCATCCGCGCATTGTTGATAATGCTACGGTAGACATCGGCGGCGTGATATTTAAGAGCAAAGTGCTTAATAAACTCCTCCAAGGCTCGGACACGGTTTACCCCTTTATCGCCACCATTGGGAAAGAACTTGATGAGTTGCCGATATCGCCCCAAGAAATGATGAAGAACTTCTGTCTGGACAGTATTAAAACCGTAGTGCTGGTTAACGCCGTAGACTACCTGGCGGAATACGTCAGAGAAAAGTATAATATCCCCCAGGTCGCCCTCCTTAACCCCGGAGAAATTGAGGACTGGCATATCACGCAGCAGCGACCGCTTTTTAGTCTATTCAAAGACCCACAAAGCCAGATTGGGGTGTCATTAACAGCTGGTGGCGTGATGAAGCCAATAAAGAGTAGGTCCGGCTTCATCTTCGCTAATGAGACGGGATTCTTAAGCTGCCAGCTTTGCACACAGCTGAAATGCCTGGGCCGCCGGGCGAAATACGACCCCGAACTGCAGAAGCAATACCTGGCGTAAAACTAATGAAGCAAAAATTAAATAAAGTTAACCTGCCTGAACTGCACCGTCATCCTGATGCCATCGCCATAGATTTGGATGGGACGCTACTAAACAGTGAGTCTTTACTATCCGCAAGAAACTCCAGCGCGCTGGAAAAGTGCCTGGCGCGGGATATACCGGTGATTATCGCTACCTCCCGACCCGCCCGCAGTGTACGCCGTCTGCTCGGCGCCGAACTGATGAACCGTTGTTCACTGGTACTGCAAAATGGAGCTATAGGAATTGGCGCCCCTCCCCTACACGGGCGTATTAAAGAAAAAATACCGCCCAAGCTTACCCGAAAAATAATCGCGGCTGCCCTTGAAATCAAGCCGGAGATACATATAACTATCGAGTTGGAGGGGTACGCTTTTGGGACGAATAATCCGCGCCCACCGGAAAGCCTCTGGCAAATCAATTCTGCGACGCCGGATATGCAGTTACCTCTGGAAGAAGTCCTGGATAAAGAGCCAACAAAAATAGCCATCGGCGGGCTTAAACGTGATATGTCATATGTCGCTAACGCACTTATACAACGCTTTGGTAATGCTATATCGGTCGTGCCTTCTAACGAGGTGACCCTGCTCAATGTCACCAGTAAATCAGCCACCAAACCGGATACGCTGCGCAAACTGCTCCGTTCAAAGCAAATCCCGCTCGATAATGTCATTGCCTTTGGCGACGATATTCCGGATGTCGCCATGCTGTCAGCCTGCGGCATTCCTATCGCCGTCGCTAACGCCGTTCCGGAAGTAAAAGCCATTACAGACTACTGCACCGCCAGCAACGACGAAGACGGAGTAGCGCTTGCCCTGGAGATAATCTTCAATCTCCAACCCGGACTCTAAAAGCCAACTTGAATATCCCTAGCAACAACTTTATTATAGGGGGGAATACTTGATTAACTCCTTTTTAAGGAGGCATTACATCATGGCAGCATCGAAATACATGGTAACACTTTCCGGCAAGGGTAAAGGACCCGGCGCCTGGCTTATGAGCAACGAGCTAATCCCGGGCTGTAACGTCAATATCATGTACAACTGGATTAAAGAGCAGCCGAAGCCCAACCCGATGCACCTGGCGATGGAAACTCATAACTACGACGAGTTCATCCTGAATATCGGCACCGACCCAGAACACCCGGAATACTTAGGCGGGGAAATCGAGGGGTATGTTGGCGATGAAAGTCATCTCATCACCGCCACCACGGCGCTGTATATACCCAGAAACGTACCGCACGGTCGGGTACACTGGAAGGGATTTGAAAAACCCCATATCCAGATGGCGATAAAGCTCTCCGGTAAAATCTAAACACTATCAGGAGGTTAAAATGGCTGTTAAAGCGCGAGACTATTCCGTACTGGATAAATTCAAATTTGAAAGGAAGCCGGTAGGCGTTAAGTTCCTAATCACTAAGCCAGCTGGCATTAAAAAACTTACTAAAGAGTTGAATTTTTGCGAGATGCTTAAAGAAGCGCAGGAGGGCAACTCTTTTTATGTGGGCCCTAACGACTGGCACTGTGTGGAACGTTTTATCCTGGGCATGGAAGACCCCGAGCCGATTCTGGTGAGCGGGATATTCGGCGGGGAGGATCGACTTTTTAAAGAAGCACGCTCCTGCCGGGCAATGTACCACCATCTGCCTAAAATGCTTAAAGGCTCGGTGCAATACGTTGCCTTCGCCCCCATAGAGAAGCTCCCCTTCGACCCGGATGTGCTGGTTATTACCGCCAATACTCATCAAGCCCAGACGATATTAAGGTCGGTTAATTATTCAACAGGCGAGCCTTTTATCAGCAAGGCGACGCCGGTGGTGGCTTGCTCCTGGATGTTTGTTTATCCGGTTATCAGCGGGCAGCTGAACTACTATATTACCGGGCTAGGCATGGGCATGCAGGCACTGAACATCTTCCCGCCGGGCTTATTCCTGATATCAATACCCTTCCAGCAACTTACCACCGCGCTGGAAAACCTGGGGGAGATGGCATATAACCCCAAACCGGCGCCCGGCCCCGGCGGCGACGCTCACCGCAAGCGTGTCAATAAGCTCATGGCTGACTTAAGAAAGAGGATTAAGGAGTAGACATGGCAGAATCTAAATACGCAAAATACCTGGCAACTATACC
>JBGOXC010000005.1:0-12792 GCA_041478935.1 Dehalococcoidia bacterium | reverse complement strand
TATAATAAAGCTGGAGTCGTTTATTATCAGTAAACTCGCCGATGACGCTGGCGTCCACGGCGTGTTTCCTGAAAATCGCCATCAAATGGTCGATTTTATCCGGCGGTACTGCCAGCAGCATTCTTTCCTGTGATTCTGATACCCATATTTCCATATAGGAAAGACCCGCGTATTTAAGGGGCACTTTCTCTAAATTAACGCGTACGCCGGTTTCCTCCGCCATTTCACCGACCGCGGAAGAAAGTCCACCGCCCCCGCAGTCGGTAATGCGACGGTACAAGCCCAGGTCGCGCGCTTGTATTATGGCGTCCAGCGCTTTCTTTTCCACAATTGGGTTACCGATTTGCACCGAGCTTTGGGAGAGAGTTTCCGACTGTTTATCTAGTTCACCGGAAGCGAAAGTAACGCCGTGGATGCCGTCGCGTCCCGTTTTACCCCCCGCCACCACCACGAAGTCGCCCGGCTGTTGCATCCCTTTCTGGCTCATGTTTTTCGGCATTATGCCGACTGTACCGCAGTAAACTAGCGGATTGCCAATATATCTTTCGTCGAAGAAAATCGACCCGTTAGAAGTAGGGATACCCATGCGGTTGCCGTAGTCGGCCACGCCCGCTCTTACCCCTTTAAAAATGCGGCGTGGGTGTAGTACACCTTTGGGGAGTTTAGCGTAAGGGTAGTCCGGAGGACCGAAGCAAAAAACATCAGTATTGAGGATGGGGAAGGCGCCCAACCCCGTTCCCAGCGGATCGCGTATCACCCCACCGATACCCGTCGCCGCGCCGCCGTAAGGCTCCACTGCCGAGGGGTGATTATGCGTCTCCACTTTAAAACAGACGGCATACCGCCCATCAAAGTCAATGACGCCGGCGTTATCTTTAAACACGGAAAGGCACCACGGTTTATTCAGCTCGCGCGTCACCTTCATCACCGTGCTTTTCATCAGATTATCAATGGCTTTTTTACCGAGGGTGATTTTGGCTTTAAAGGTCTTATGGATGCAGTGTTCCGACCACGTTTGCGCCAGCGTTTCCAGCTCGACGTCGGTGGACTGGCGGTCCAGTTTCTTAAAGTAGTCCTGGATGATACGCATCTCCTGGATGTTTAGCCAGAACCTGCCCTTGCTCAACTCCATCAGGGCTTTATCATCCATACGGACGATATCTATCTTTTCCATTTGGAATTTATAGGTTGCCGAGGGCAGTGCCACCGCTTCTTTATGGGCGACGATATGCTGGACTACGCTATTAACCAGCAGCTTGTCGCAGATGGACTTCAAAGTGTCATCGGAAATATCGCCCCAGAAGATGTATTTTTTAGCCGTCCTGACGGCCGTTATGGTGGTGATGCCGAGGTCTCTAATGCCCTTTTTAACGCTGTCTTCAACCGGGTCCATAACGCCGGGATTATAGGCAACTTCAACCAGCCGGGCGCCTTTAGGGGCGGTTTTTTCTTGAGTAGTATACTCTTCAACAATCGGGTCGGTTAGCAGCTCACGGCAAATTAATAACAGTTCATTATCATTAAGTGTGCCTTCCAGCAAATAGATGCTGCTGACCTTAGCTTTGTTGACCGATATAATGCCGAGGTCGAAGATATCCTTTTGCAGCCCTTCCGAGCGCGGGTCGGCGAAACCCTCTTTTACCGAGACCTCAATGCGATACACAGCTTCCTTCCTTTACTTATACTTGTGCTACCCTTTTTTCAATCCGCCCCACTAAAAACGTAATCCACCGGCTGGGCTCCTTCGTTTGGCTGAAGTCAAAATCAGTATAAACCATGTCCGTGGCTTCGGCAAAGTACCGGCCATCAATAGCTTTAGCGTGAAGGAAATCCAGCATATTTTGAAAACTCTTTTGTTTAATGGCATAAGGGAAAAGCGAAAGCGCGTCCAGTACCCGCAGGATGCCGTACTTTACCGCCGGGTATTGCAGGCTGCGAAAGCGTTTGCCCACCCCGAACCCATAGATGTTATTCCCCGCCTCCCAGTGCGCCAGCAAATGGTCGATGGCTTTATAAAGTTTAGGATTCTCGCGGTAGTCTTTATACTGCCCCAATAACATGAGGATATTCATGTCATCCATGGGGCAGGAACCTTCGGGACTAAAGTTTTCTCCATAACAGTCCCAGCCGCCGCCGGGCATCTGGGAGCCCATCGCCGCCCGGATATATTTTATAACCCGCGGGTCGTCGCGATAGCCCATCTTCGCCAGGGAAGAGATAAGTATTGCCGACATACAGAAATAATTGTCCTGGACGTTAGGCGGCATGGTGAAAGTGCCCTCGCGTGATTGATAGCGGAAAATTTCTTCAGCTTCGGCTTCCAGCCCGGCGTCATGTATGGTTAAGCCGATATCCGCCAGGAAAAACAGGTCCCAGTAAGCTTTACCTGTCTCGGTGTAATGCACCAGCCCCGACTTTATAGCGGGGATGCCGGCGGTTTGGCTCTTGAGCCGGCCGATGATTTTTTGTATGGACTTATCCTGGAGCGCCGGTCTAATATCCGGCTGCGTATTTAGTAGCTGGAGTTCCACAGCGTACTTAAGCCACACTGGACGCTCCAACAACCAATCAAGGACCTTTTTATCCAAGATTTTCCACGCCTGCTAATCTACGATTTCTCGGCATTTAAGTGAGGATGTTCTGACACTAATATTTTAACGCTTTTTAGGCTGGAGGTAAAGGCTTTTTAACCTAAATTATTAACTAAAAATTTCCTTTTTCCCCTACCATGTGACTTTTCTCCTATTTTTTCATTGTATGGTTCTTGTATGCTATTAACATAGTCCTTAGAAGTCTGTTGCTTTAAAGGAGGGAACATGAAGCCGAGAGAACTTAAAAAAGATATCTACTGCGTCGGCGCTATTGACTGGGACAGGCGCCTGTTCGACTCCCTCATCCCCCTCCCCGATGGCACCAGCTATAACGCTTATTTAATCAAAGGCAGCCAGAAGACTGCCCTCATTGATACCGTCAGCCCACCGATGAAGGACGTGTTGCTCAACAACCTCGACCAGCTTGGCGTCAATCATATCGACTACGTTATCTTCAACCACGCCGAACCCGACCATTCTGGCAGCATCCGCGAGGTGCTGGAAAAGTACCCGGAAGCCAAAGCCGTCTGCACCGATAAGTGCAAGCCCATGCTCATCGACCGCTTTATGGTTGCCGAAGAAAGATTCCAGACCGTCGCGGATAAAGAGACTATTTCACTGGGCAACCGTACATTGGAGTTTATCTATGCTCCCTGGGTGCACTGGCCCGAGACCATGCTCACCTATCTTCAGGAAGAGAAAATCCTCTTCCCCTGCGACTTTTTCGGGTCGCATATCGCCACTACGGATATGTTTGTCCGCGACGCCGGGCAGGAATACGAAGCCGCCAAGCGCTACTGGGCGGAAATCATGATGCCCTTCCGTCTCCAGATTCAGAAAAACCTGGAGAAAATTAAAGACTATAAGATTGAAATCATCGCCCCCAGCCACGGTCCCATGCACGATAAACCGGAATTTATTATTAACGCCTACCGCAGCTGGGCTTTTGATGAACCCGGCAACATTGTTGTCATACCCTATGTTTCCATGCACGGCAGCACCCGCCGTATGGTTGCCTACCTGGTGGAAACCCTGTCCCGCCAGGGCGTTACCATCAAGCAGTTCGACCTCACCGTGACTGATATTGGCAAACTGGCAGCCGCTTTAGTCGACGCTGCCACGGTCGTTATCGGCACGCCCACCATACTCACGGGGCCGCACCCCGCCGCGGCTTACGCTGCCTTCCTGGCTAACGCCATCAAGCCCAAGGTTAAATTCGCCTCCGTCATCGGCTCTTATGGCTGGGGTGGCAGAGCAGTAGAGGTGATTGCCGGTATGATTCCTAATTTAAAGGTGGAAATTTTGACCCCGGTTATTATCAAAGGCTATCCCAAAGAGGCAGACTATCAGGCGCTGGATAAGCTGGCGGATACTATCGCTGCCAAACACAAACAAGCTGGACTAAAATAAAATTGTCGCGATGAAAGGAGCAACATGCTAAAAATTTCTAAGGAATCTAAACTCAAACCGAAGGAGGTTATCGTACGCGCCGTCGCCTTTTTCGGTCCCAAGGGCTACGGACTGGAGCTGAAGGAGGAAGATAAATGTAACGCTTACCTCGAGGGCGGCGGGGGCAGCGTGAGAGTGTCTGCTGCCACCACTAAAAAAGGCAGTTCGGTTGATATTGAATCGGTGGAGTGGGACTACCAGGCGAAACAGTTCCTCGATAAAATATAACATTTAACGACACATCAGAGGAGGGGAAAATGGCTTACACAGTAAAGGACTACAGTAAACTTATCGGCATGGAGGGATTCAGCAACACGCTTCTCAATAACCACTTTACGCTTTACCAGGGCTACGTGACCAATACCAATAAACTCACGGATATATTGGTTGCCATGCTTAAGGACGGCAAGACCGCTACCCCGGAATATGCCGAACTGAAGCGCCGCTTTGGGTTTGAATTTAACGGCATGCGCCTCCATGAATACTATTTTGAAAACCTGGGAGGCAAGACTCCACTGGATAAATCTGGCGCGTTGGCGAAGAAACTCGCCGCGGCTTATGGCAGCTACGATGCCTGGGAGCAGGATTTCCGTGCTACCGGCGCCATGAGGGGTATCGGCTGGGTGGTGCTTTACCAGGATGATGTTACTGGAGCGCTGTTCAATCAGTGGATTAATGAGCATGAAGTCGGTCATCTCGCCGGCTGCCGCCCGATACTCGTGGTGGATGTTTTCGAGCATGCTTATATGATTGACTATGGCCTTAAGCGCGCCGACTATATAGCAGCGTTCTTCAAAAACATCAACTGGAAAGCGGTAGAAAACCGGATAAAATAGCCTCTTCCATATATAGAGAAAAGGCTGGGGGCTGGCATCCCGTCAGCCCCTACTTCTTTTTTCGTGTTAATAACCCACTTAGTGTTTCTTGAAGCTGCTTGGCGCTATAAGGTTTAGCAATGACGGCTTTAAATCCATATGTTTTATAATCGGACATAATGGCATCGGTGGCGTAACCGCTGGAGACGATTGCTGTAGCTTTAGGGTCTATTTCCAGTAGCTTTTGTATCGTTTCTTTACCGCCCATCCCGCCGGGAATCGTTAAATCCATAATAACGGCATTAAAGGGATCTCCTATTTTTATTGCCTGCTGATATTTTTCCAGAGCCTCGGCGCCATGGGCCGATAGTTCTACGGTATAACCGGCTAGACTTAACATGTTTTTTAGCATTTTCCGAATTATTTCTTCATCATCCATCACGAGTATTTTGCCGCCTGCCTGGCCGGCACGTTCAGCTGTCATTTTCTTGCCTCCTTTCACCAAGGGCTTTTGCGTAGCAGGTAGATAGACATGGAAAGTTGAACCTTTGGTCTGGGTAGACTCGGCGAGAATAATACCGCCGTGATTCCTCACGATGGAATAAGCTGAAGTCAACCCTAGCCCGCTCCCTCTTTGCTTGGTGGTAAAGTATGGTTCGAATATCCTCTGGAGGTGCTCATCGGAGATACCTATCCCCGTGTCCATAATATCGATACATACATAGTTACCACCTGGTAAAAGCTGGATGGCCGTTTTCTTTAAAACTACATTTTCGGCTTTAATCTTCAACGTCCCCGCCTCGGGCATGGCTTCATCGGCGTTAATGACTAGGTTATTAATGACCTGGCTTATTTGTCCTTCGTCGGCTTCTATCGGCCAGAGGTCGTCCGGCAGAATTAGCTCCAGTTTCGCTTTAGAGCCTCTTAGAGCAAAAGTAGCCGATACTTTGATTATTTCCGCAATTTGAACCGGTTTCTTAATCGGCTTGCCGCCTCGGGCGAAGGTTAATAGCTGCTGCGTAAGGTCCCTGGCGCGCATCGCTGCCTTTTCTGCTTCCTCGAGCATCTCATATGTAGCCTCGTTTGGACTGATATTTGTTTTCACCAGCCCGATATTCCCCATGATGCCCGTAAGGAGGTTATTAAAATCATGAGCGATACCTCCCGCCAGCGTGCCGATAGATTCCAATTTAGCTGCCCGCAGGCGCTCCTGCTCCATACGTTCGTATTCGAATTGCAGCTCCATATTATAAAGGGCAAAGGATATATCCGTAGCTACCTCCTGGAAAAGGGATACCTCATTTTCATCAATTAAAATTTCTTTAGGTAGAGAAGCACACAAGATGCCGTAGATATTGCCGGAATACTCCAGCCTGATAGTCATGCTGCCGAGATCGGCGGATTCTTTTATCATCGGGCAGCCGGCACACATGGTTCTTGGGTCTTCGGTGGTGATGACCTGTGTTTTCTTCAGGGCTTTCTGGGCGCACGGCGGTGCATTACCTTTCTTGAACTCTTCGAGTATTGGCGTGAAATCGCCTTTAAAGCCGCTCATGGCGTAGGTAATTAGTTTATTGGATTCGTCAAGCAAGACAATCCAGGATGTTAAAAAGCTGCGGCTCTTCACCAGAGTATCACATACGCCTTTCAGGAGCTTGTCGCGGTCTTTCTCCCGCGTTATCAGCTGGTTGATATTGCGGATGGAGCGCAGCGTTTGATTGAGGTAATTTATCCTTTGCTCGGCCAGCTTACGCCCGGTAATATCAAGCGCTCCGATGACTATACAGGGGGTACCGCGCAGAGATATTTTTTCCGCCGAGAACAGGAATGTCCGGATTTCACCGGTTTTTGTACGCAATAATACCTCTTGGTTTTCGAGCTGACCCTCGGTAGCTATTACGCGGTAAAATTCCTTTCTTTGCTCGGGATTAACCCATAAATTAAGCTCCGTTGCGATATGCCCGGTAAGCTCTTTGCGTTTATAGCCGGTGCTATTACAATATGCAGCATTCACATCGATAATCCGGCCCTCGTCTAAGGAGATAATAGCCATTAAATTAAGAGATGCGTGAAATGCTTTGTTGAACTTTTCCTCGCTTTCTTTTATAGCCTCCTCCGCCTGCTTACGTTCGGTGATATCTGTTCCATAAATGCGTATCTGATTTTCCTTGGTTACAAATATCCTTTGTTCATAGAACAAGCCGTTGACAATGACTTCACGTAAGATAGTATAAGATGATTTACTATCTTGAATCTCATTTACAAGTTGCATCCAACCTGCTAGGTAAGGGTGGTTAATCCCCTTTTGGGCCAGGTCAGGAAATGTTTTTATGGCAGCCGGATTGAGATATTTGATATTGCCTTCTTCATCGAGCTCTATTATCGGGTTGGGATTTACTTCAGGAAAAGAAGCAAGATAGACTATCTTTTCCTCCGCTTGCTTGTGCTCGGTGATATCCTGCGCGAAGCCTATCATGGCTATTGCCTTGCCGTTTTTATCCAGCACCGGCACCTTATCCGTCTGGACCAAGCGTAGGCCGGTAGCGGATTCGTATTGCTCAATGATGTTAAGCTTAGAACTTCCTGATACATACACCTCGCGGTCATCATTGGTCATCCCTTGTGCAATATCTGCCGAATACAGGTCGAAAACCGTTTTCCCCACAAAATCTTTTTCGGGCATATTCATAGCTTCAGCAAACGCCCTATTTACGCGCAGAAATTTCCCTTCCTTGTCTTTATAGAAGACCAGCGCCGGCGAAGAATCCATGATGAGCTTAATTTCTTCACGGTCTCTTTCTAGTTCCTCCTCCGCCCGTTTACGATCGGTTATATCAGTAAACGTACTATAGACCCGGTAGGGAGTTTTTTCGCCCTCCCTGAATTCCGGTATAGCGCTGTTTATTATCCACCTGTAATCATTTTCAATTGGATTATAAACTGCCATTATTACATCTTTAACTGGTTTGCCAGTACGGAGTGCCACTATAGAAGGGTGCTCTTCACTGGAAAATTCGGAGCCGTTTTCATGTAGCCGCTTCCGCTGCGGGTCTAACGATGTTTTGCCAACCATTTCATCAAGAGTCAGACCCAGAATACGCTGTGCTGCCGGATTAGCTGAAATTACCCTCCCCTCACTATCATGATAAATTACGCCTTGCACCATAGTCTCGAATAGGGTGCGGAATCTCTCTTCGCTCTCCCGTATTACTTTCTCCGCCTGCTCCCGCTCGGTGATATCAACAGCAACGCCGATTAAGCACTCCTCCCCCCCGATGGTTATTGGTTCAGAGGAGAATAACCATGTGCGAATTTCTCCCGACTTCATGTGGAAATCGAATTCCTCTTTGCTTACCCTGCCCTGTTCCTTTAGTATGCGGAGCATTCTGGCGCGGTCTTGTTCATTGGCCCAGATATTGATGGATGTTGCTTTCTTGCCGATCACTTCTTCTCTGGAATAGCCGGTTATCTGCGTGTAACTGTCATTTATATCAATATATTTACTGTCTTTTATCGTGGTGATAGCCACTATCGCCGGACTGGCGAGAAATGCCTTGGAGAACTTCTCCTCCGATTCGCGGATAGATTGTTCCATCCGCTTCTGCTCGGTGATATCCCGGCAAACGCAAAAAATGAGCTTCTGTCCGCCGAATGTCGCACCATTGGTGCTTATTTCAACGTCATAGGTCGTTCCGTCTTTACGCCGGTGCTGTGTCTCAAAGTGGTCACCCTTCTCGTCAACGGTCCGTATCATCTCGACCACGCGCTCCTTGGGATAGAGAAACTCCCAGTTAAAGACGTGAAGTTTTTGGACTTCTTCCATGGTGTATCCCAGCATATCGGCAAAGCGCTGGTTAGCCTCATATACGGCGCCATCTTGGTCTAAGATAACAATTCCATCACGTGACTGCTCAATCAGGATACGCCGTCGGGTCGCCTCATCGACCAGGGTTTCCTCGGCTTTTTTCCGCTCCGTGATATCGCGAACAATGGCGATATCAACTGTCTCTTGTTTTATGTTGACTAAGCTGGCGCTTATTTCCGTGTATATTATTCCGCCGTCTTTCGCTAACAGGTTGAGCTCGTATCTTTCCTGCGTTTTTTTGCCGGCTATTCTTTTGCTGTATATATCAAATACCTTCTCTTTGTGTTCTGGAGCAACGAAATCAATAAAAGGTTTGCCCAGCACCTCTCTCTGTGAATAGCCGCCTATTTCCAGCATCTTTGAGTTGCAGTACCGTACTATCCCATCCTGGATAAACACAATTCCATCATTACTGTGTTCGACAATAGTGTGAAACCTCTCCTCGCTCTCTTTTAATGCTTCTTCCGCCCGCTTATGCTCGGTAATATCCTGGTACATCGCCATGAACTGCTGCTCCCCACCCCACATCACCTCGCGGCGGAATACCTGCAGATTTCGAACCTCGCCATCCGGCCGCCTGATGTCTATTTCGTACTCCAGGGGCGCGTACTCTTTCAGCTTTCTCTTTCGCTTTCTTTCCTGGTGGGCTTTATAGCTTTCCGGAGTATAGAGTTCATTGCGTGGTACCGCCGCCAGTTCCTCGGCGGTTTTATAACCGCAGATGTCCAGTATTGCTTGGTTGGCATAAATCAGGGCGCCGTCTTCCGTAACAATGCGTATGCCTAAGGGGCTGGCATCTATTAAGTTCTTGAAGTTCTGCTCGGATGTTTTATAGGCTTCTAAATATTCTTTGGTATCCAATACGGCGACGCGGCGTTTGTTTTTGGCTATATCGCGCTCGCCTCTTGCCAGGTCAAGCATATTTTTAGATTTGTCTTCTTTTTTCTGTAGCTTGGTTAAAAGAGCTTCGGTTTTTGCCAGTTTTTTCTTTAGTTCTTCGTACGTCGGTTTCTTCGTACTCATGTTTTTGCTACCTCATCTATCGGGTTCAATCTCCGGATACTCTAAAAAAAAGACACTGGTCATGCTGTATAATAAAACTGTTTTTTAGTGTTTCTAGTGCTTTTAGGCTCATGCCATACCCCGAACATTGTGTTAAAATGCTAAAAGTATTTTATTATTCTCATGATATTATGGTTTTTAAGTGTATATACTTCTTGATGATGTTGTCAAGTGGCAAAACAGCATCACGATGGTAGCCATATGGCAGTGCAAATTGTGCGAAATTTACTATTTCTTCAATTCTCACTATTGCTTTGAAAGTAGCGATTTTTAGCTAGCTTGCTTGACACTTTAGCTCCGTAATTGCTACACTTTTCTTGTTTCTCTTTAATATAAATCAAGCGGATAATGAAAAAATGAAGATAAAAAAAGCCGGCATTCTATATCACCCCAGAGTTGAAACCACACTCGTTAAAGCCAATGAACTGGCAAGCTTAATTAAGTCGCAGGGAATCTCCGCCTGGATAGGCTCCGCCTGGGAAAAAGAAAAAACCCAGATTAAGCTTAAAGGCACTGACCTGTTGTTAACGGTAGGGGGAGACGGCACTATTCTCCGCGCGGTGCAGTCGATTATACCGGGGACAACGCCGGTTACTGGCATTAACTTGGGAAAACTCGGCTTTCTAACCGAGCTTGATGCCGATGAAACTGTGAAGAAGCTCCCTCAATTACTCGCCGGCAAGGGCTGGCTCGACCAGCGCACGATGTTGCAGGTTGAGTTAAAATCTAAAGGTCGCCAGAACCGTGTCTTTCATGCCTTGAATGATGCCGTTATCGGACGTGGCGAGATTGCCCGCATTATCCGCGTCGATGTTGCTATTGATGGCCAGGCTTTTACCACCTATAAAGCCGATGCCGTTATTGCCGCCACCGCCACCGGCAGCACCGGCTATGCTTTGGCGGCGGGAGGCTCTATCCTGCACCCTCAATCGCACGACTTCCTGCTGGTGCCGGTCGCCCCTCATTTAAGCTTTTCCTATCCCCTCGTCTTAGCGGAAAACACCGAGATTGTATTATCTCTTAACACCTATCATGCTGCAACTTTGAGTATTGACGGGCACATTAACATGCCTTTATCCGACGGTGATAAACTTATTATCAAGCGCAGTATCCATATCGCGCGGTTTTACCGCATTCGTCCCCAGGATTCATTCTATCGCAATCTGGAAGATAAGCTGAAAGGAAAACAAGGTGAATCAGGTAGAAAAAGCTAAAATTACCGACGTTCCGCAGATACATAAACTCATTAACGGATTTGCCGAAAGAGGTCTGATGCTTGCCAGGCCTTTAAGTGAAATATATGAAAGTGTCCGCGATTTTTTTGTTATCCGGGAACGTGGCGAAGTCGTTGCTTGTGCCGCCCTGCATATAAGCTGGTCCGACCTGGCGGAAATAAGGTCGGTCGCCGTAGCTGAAGATAGACAAAGAAAAGGATTAGGAGCTAAACTCGTCGCCGTTTGTATGGAAGAAGCCAAAGAACTCGGCATTGAAAAAGTGTTTTGCTTTACCTATCGACCGGAATTTTTTAAACGGCAAAAGTTCGTTGATATTGATAAGATGGAACTCCCGCGCAAGGTCTGGACGGACTGCTTCCGCTGCCCTAAGTTCCCCAACTGTGATGAAATCGCACTGATTTATCATGCCTAAAAGAAAACCCGGCGATGCCCCGGAAAAAACTCTATCAAGTAAGTATATCTTTAAGGGACAGGCTGTCAATCTGCGGGTTGATACCATCGAAACCAGTGACGGACGGCGTACTACCCGTGAAATCGCCGAGCATGCGGATGCCATTGTCGTTGTGCCTGTAGACGCTAACGACAACGTCCTGTTGGTGAATCAGTACCGCACACCGCTGGGCAAAAACCTGCTGGAGGTTCCCGCCGGCGGCATAGAAAAGGGCGAGGATGCGGAAGCTGCCGTAGTTCGGGAAATGCAGGAAGAGACCGGCTATAAGCCGCAAAAGCTGGTATTTCTAGCCGGTTTTTATTCTGCGCCTGGCTTCAGCAATGAATACCTGCATCTTTACCTGGCGACGGATTTAATACCTTCTCGTCTGGAGGGAGATGACACCGCTGGAATTGAGTTGGTGCGCGTGCCGGTAGCCCAAGTACGAGAATTGATACTATCCGGTAAAATAGAGGATGCCAAGAGTATCGCGGGACTACTTTTGATGTTGGAATACCGAAAAAAGAATGCCTAATTTTCCCACTTAAGCGGTCGCCCGCCTAGCAAGTGTATGTGCAGATGTTGCACCAGCTGCCCCCCGTCCGCCCCGCTGTTAATAGTGAGCCGGTAGCCCTTCTCCGCCAGCCCCTGCTCCCGGGCGACCTTATTCGCGGCTGCCACCATCTTGCCCACCAGCGGCGCATCGGCATCCGCCATGGCTGCCAGCGACGCTATATGCTTTACGGATACCACGAGTAGGTGCACCGGCGCCGCCGGGTTAATATCAGGGAAGATGACGACGTCCTTGTCCTTGTAGACAATCTTGGACGGTATTTCGCCAGCGATTATCTTACAGAATATGCAGTCGGCTGTGCTTTGTTTGGGGTTCATAAAAATCACCCCTTTTTGTAAAAATGTCGATTATAAATCAATCCACACCTTGGATGCGCCGGCTGGAGAGGGCGGACCTTTCATATCGAGCACCGTGGCTTTGCCATGTTTCAGGATAAAAGCGCCTACGTAGTCCCACCCATTTTCATTCACCCCTGGTTTATAGAAGGGACGTTTTTCCACAATTTCCTTTTTAAGCGTCATATCCGTTATTGGCTGCATTTTACCGGCAACCCTTACCTGCACGTTGTTAGCCCAATAACAGGCTTCAATCTCGGGGTTTTTCACCAGTTGTTTATAAACATCTTTGGTCGATTGCATGGAAAAAATGATGCCGTTTTCGTCCGCCCGGTACGTGCCCATCGCGCGGACATGGGGCTTGTTGCCTTCCACGGTAGCTAGGAAAGCTACCGGATTAGCGGTAATGAATGCCAGTATTTCTTTCTTGTCCATG
>JBGOXC010000093.1:0-5547 GCA_041478935.1 Dehalococcoidia bacterium | reverse complement strand
CCGGTCATGGCGTCCACCACCAGCAGCACCTCGTGGGGCTTGAGGACTTTTTTCACCTGCTCCAGCTCCGCCATTAATGCCTCATCAATGTGCAGTCGGCCGGCCGTATCGACGATGACGTGTGTGGCGGCGATTTTTTTGGCATTGGACATGGCGTGGGCGCAGATATCTTTGGAGGATGTCTTGGGGTCTTCGGCGAATACCGGTACATCGATTTGTTTGCCCAAAGTGACCAGTTGCTCGATGGCGGCGGGACGCCGGTTATCCGCGGCGACCAGCATCGGTTTATGTCCCTGATGCTTTAGGAGGAGTGCTAGCTTGGCGGCGGTGGTCGTCTTGCCGCTGCCCTGTAAGCCGACCATTAAAATAATGGTTGGGGGCTGGGATACAACAGCCAGCTTACTCGTAGCACCGTCGCCGAGGGTCTTAATCAGCTCCTCGTTAACGATTTTAACAATTTGCTGCCCGGGCGTCAGGCTCTCCATCACCTCTTTGCCGATGGACCGCTCCTTAACCCTGGTGATAAAGTCTTTAACAACCTTAAAGTTGACGTCCGCCTCTAAAAGCGCCAGCCGCACTTGCCGCATGGCTTCGTCAATGTCTTTTTCCGTAAGCTTGCCGCGGCTGCCCAGCAGGCGAAAGACGGCATTCAGCTTTTCCGCGAGGATTTCAAACATAACAGTTTAATTATAAGGGGAAAAGATGAGAGGGGGCAAGGTCAGTACAATTAATACCAAATAACCTAGAAAGACAAATTGGCTGTTGTTTAAACGGCATTTCAGGTGTAAAATGTACCAACTAGATATATACAATATTTTTGTAAAGGTATTTTATTCATGGTTCGATATTATTTAGAATGGCTGGACGGAGAATTTCTTGAACTCGAATCCGGTAATCCGTGTACGGTAACTCCTTATCTTCTCCAAAGAACAATTTCTCAAGTCAAGCTACATGCATTATTCGGCGGTGAAATCGACTTAAGTGACCCTCAGGTCAATGATAGTCATGTAATTCTTCATTTATTCTCACAACAACCATTTCGGGACTTCCTGGGAAAAAACCCAACTTTTTTGCGCCAAGTCATACCACCTTATAAAATTGATAAAAATGATCAATTCTCGCTGGCAACAACGAGTCTACGACGGGCATTAGAAGATGGCTGGGTATCAGGTACGTTTAAAGACGTAAAATTACATCAGAACATGGCACGACTAATTCTTGAAGAAGGAGCCAAGAGTTCCGGAATTTTAGATATCGAAAAAATATTAAATGATGAAAAAACAGGATATAGGCAGATAGTGAACCAATTAACAGATCTCAAACAAGAAAAACTACTTGAAGGGATGCTTCACAGTTTTACGTACTTTATGACTCAAGATAAAACCATTCCCTCAGATTATACAGGCGAGCCACAAAACCAATATGTCATATTGAAAGAAACACTGAGTAAAATCCCTGAAGAAAACAAAGAGCACAAAGAGCTAATTGGAACATTATTAGATGAATTTAACGGGATCGATGAAAAGGACCGGCAATATCTGTCTTCGGCACTTAGTCTATTTCGAAAGAAATATAAAACACAGGGTTATTATTACCGGGTGATAACTGAAACTCTTTTTCACGCATGGAATACCGCGGTTCAACGTACTATTAAGCCTGATGGAGGTTCGTTAGGTCATTTAACAAGTGATTCCGTACCAATAGGAATATATTTTGAGGATATAACCGATACGTTAATACCCTTTACATCAAAAGATAAGTTTAATTTGTTTAAGGAATTGCGAGAGAAAACGCTCAATATCACTCACATGAATCCAGCAAGACTTACTTGGTACGATATCTCAAATATCGTTGATGATACAAGAGGTACAGCAAAAAAATACCAGGCATCTTTGCTATCATCATCTGACAATGACATCGCAAATGCAGCTGCTAATCATGCCGAAAACCTCAATAGTACTATTATTGACTTATTACCTGAAGGAGAGTCTTCAACATACCCTATAATGTCTAGCCATTGGATATGGATTGTGGGTAAAGCGTTAGCTTTTATTTTTGGAAATGTTGTTGGAGAAACAACAAAGATCCCCGATTTTTCTTCTTATAGCGCATCGGTTACCGAAGCGATGATCCATAAATATCTACGATCCTACGGCAACATAGTAATTTATGATACTCTTGGCAAACAAGTTCAACGGATGAAACTTCGTAAACACAATCACAAGTTATAAAATTACTATTATCGTTATTTTCATAATAATTCCTATTCGTGATTTCTTTTCTTACCTCAATTTACAACTGGATCATCTTAAACCCGTCTTATCATGCACCCCGCCTTATCACATTTATCGACCACCTAAAAACATGTTACAATATCCCTATCCGCTTTAATACAAAGGAGTCATCACCATGTCCAAAACCAGCCAGTACGTCGTCACGGAACTAAAGACGCCGCCCTTCTCCGTCGAAGTTGTCGCCCGCTACAACACTTTCGCCAGGTGTATCCTCTGGGTCGATAAAAACGTCGTGCCCGGCGCTTTCCAGATGAACTGCTCCTGGTATCTTAAGCGCTTGGAGAAAGGACCCGCCGCGCATACCCACGATTGCGATGAAATCATCGGCTTCTTCAGTAGTGATTTCACTCGCCCCTACGACCTTGGTGGAGAGGTGGAAATCTGGCTCGAAGGGGAAAAGCATCTTATCACCAAAAGCGCTCTGGTCTTCGTTCCTGCCGGGATGAATCATTGTCCCCTTAATCTCAACCGTGTGGACCGCCCTATCTTCCACTTTTCCGTCGTCACCGCCGGCGAATATATCATAAAACCCACCACCGAAAATAAAACGCCTAAGTCCTCCTACCGCCAGCACATCGTCACGGAGCTTAAGGAGCCGGCGGAGAAAAAGAAAATCGCCAAAGAGTACAATAAATACGCATCGCGTATCCTCTGGATGGATACGGATGTTGTCCCCGGCGCCTTCAACCTCAATGCCTCATGGTATCTTAAACAAGGTATGACCCTCGACGATAAGCCCCATACCCACACTACCAACGAAATTATCGGTTTCTTTGGCAGCGATTCCCAAAATCCCCACGACCTTGGCGGCGAGGTAGAAATCTGGCTGGAAGGTGAAAAGCAAATTATCACTAAAAGTGCCATGATTTTTATCCCCGCCGGCATGCGCCACTGCCCCTTAATCTTAAGACGTGTGGATAGACCCATCTTCCATTTCACTGTCGTCACTGCGCCCCACTACGTAAAAGATGAAAAAGAATCATAGCATGCATTCCATCAGGAAAGCCAACATTAACGACTTGGATTTTATCGTTAAAATTGACCTTGAGGATGAAGGCCTCTCCACGGGCAACCCGTGGGCTAAGAAATCCGCCGAGACTCTTAAACAACATCGACTCCAGATGATGCAATTCATCAAAAAGTCGCTGAATACCGGAACGATGGAATGGGATACCTGCCCCAAATATGCGCTGATATTAACAGAAAAGGAAACTAAAAAGAGAGTTGGGCTGATTATGTTTCTTTTCCGGGATATGAACCATCCCAATTTCCAACACTTCGGCAACTTTGATAAATTCCCCAGAACCCTGTTCCCGCCAGATGGCCGCTTCTGCGAAATAGCTCAACTTTGGATAGCGCCGGAAAACCGGCGTCGAGGTCTGGCCACGCGTCTTAAGAAAAAAGTGGAAGAAATTTGCCTTAAAAACAACGTTCTTATGATTTATACCCATATGGAAGCCACCAACAACCATGTGTTAGCCATGAATCTTAAACTTGGCTATCAGATAATCCGGACCGGTCCCCTCGGCGATGGACTTATAAAAACCAGCCTTGTAAAATACCTCAACTTAACATAACTCTAAAAACAATTCCCCTCGTGCCCAGCTTCAAAAAATAAATTATTTTATTGATTCAAATATTTTCGCGTCTAATTCAAATAAGCGTGAAGTGTATGCTACAATAATGTCGAGATGATACCCGTCCGCTTAAAGATGCGCAACTTCATGTGCTACCGCGATAACGTCCCGGCACTGGACTTCACGGGCCTGCACTTAGCCTGTCTCTCTGGCGATAACGGCAACGGCAAGTCCGCCATCATTGATGCTATGACATGGGCGCTCTGGGGGAAATCCCGCGCTGATAGTGATGACGACCTCATCTATACTACGCAATCGGAAATGGAGGTAGAGTTCGAGTTCAAAGTCAGCGACCAGCTCTATCGTATCATCCGTAAGCGCTCTCGTCCTAAAAAGCGTGCCGGGGCTGGCCAATCCTCGCTAGAGTTCCAGATTAGTAGCGGCAATGGCTTCCGCCCCATCACCGGCAACACCATCGCCCAGACACAGCAAAGTATCATCGATGTCCTGCATATGGATTATGAGACCTTTATTAACAGCGCCTACCTGCGCCAGGGCCATGCCGATGAATTCACCCGCCAGCAGCCCGCTAAACGCAAGGAAGTCTTGGGTAGCATCCTTGGGCTTGATATTTACGACCATCTGGAAGAGCAGGCCAAAGAAATCGTGAAAAAGTTTGAAGTGGATAATATCCAGCTGGAAACCTCTCTTCAGGAAATCGCTGCCGAATTGTCGCAAAAACCCGCTTTTGAAGGCGAACTGGAACATGCAACAAAGGCTTTGGCTGTTATCGATGGGACAGCCCAGAAGAAAGAGGCGGCGCTTAACGACCTGCGGCAGCAAAGAGAGAAACTGGAAGTAAAACAGGTGCAGCTTGATGAGCTTGAGGCGCGTCTCAACACCAGCCAACGCAACCTTCAACACTGGGAAGAGCAAGCAGTCCAGCACCAATCCAAGATAAAGCAGTACGAAGAGGTAATCAGCCGGCAAAAGGAAATTGAGACCGGCTTTACGCAATATAGTGAGTTTAAAAAGACTGTTGATGACCTCGACCAGAAATCTATGCTTTCCAGAAAATTGGAGGAGCAGAAAAATCTCCTCGACCGCAAAATAGAACAAGCCAAAAACGAGCTGTTGAAAACCCACGCCGTTTTAGAAAACAACATCCACCAATACGAAAAGAAAATTCAGACCCTCCCCGAGCTTAAGACACAGCTAAGTCAGGCGCAAGCGCACTTGCATAAATTTGACGAAACAGACACAACCATTCGCCAGCAAGAACAGTCCGCCCGAGAAGCGCAATCGCAAATCAGCCTCTTAAACGCTGAAAATACGCGACTGGAAAAGGAAATCGCCGAAGCGCAGGAAAAACTGGACATGATAGCTAGCCATATTGCCTCTCACACCGAAGCCAAGTGCCCGCTCTGTGAACAAGAGTTGACCAAAGAAGGGCTGGACCTTATTACCGCCAAATACACCAAAGAAAAACAGACAAAAACAAGCCAGCTAAACCAGAACCGAGCAGGCTTAACCAAGAAAAAGAATGAATATGAAACCCTGATGCAGGAAAAGGTTAAGCTCGAGACATCAATCAACCAAGAGAAAAATAGCATCCAGAGTCAGATAGGTGCTCTAACCAGAGAAATCGGTACCATCGAAGAAGAGGGCAAAAAGCT
>JBGOXC010000218.1:0-2790 GCA_041478935.1 Dehalococcoidia bacterium | reverse complement strand
CGGCGCGCCCTGCAACGGCTGTACCCAGCCCGAGTTCCCTAACGAAACCGCCCCCTTCTATGAGAAGCTCATTGATGTCGACCTTCCGGTCGTCGGCGCTTACTGGGCGAACAAGGAGGGGAATAATGGCTAAAATCGTTATCGACCCCGTCACTAGGATTGAAGGTCACTTAAAGATAGAATGCGTCGTGGAAAACGGTGTCGTTAAAGACGCCCGGGCTACTGGCAACCTCTTCCGCGGCTTGGAGTTAATCCTTAGAGGCCGCGACCCGCGTGATGCCCAGGTAATCGCCCAGAGAATTTGCGGCGTCTGCCCCCAGTCTCACGGCCTCGCCGCCGCATTGAGTCTGGATAGCGCCTTCGGCATCGCCGATAAAATCCCGGATAACGGACGCATTATCCGTAACCTGATTCACGGCGCCCACTCCGTCCAGGACAATATCCTCCACTTCTATCACCTGGCGGCTTTAGACTATGTTAATGTCGCTGATGTCGCTAAATATGAAGGCAATGATTCCCAGCTTAATTCGGTCAAAGATTTTATTAACCGCGGCGCTTTAGAGCCCTTTATGCCCCGCTACGAAGGCGATTATCGTCTGCCGCCAGCCGTCAACCAGCAGGCTGTGGCGCATTACGTCAGAGCGCTGGAAATCCGCCGCATCGGCCATGAGGCGGTCAGCATCTTCGGCGGCAAGATACCTCACAGCGTGGGTGTTGTCCCTGGCGGCGTAACCACCGTCCCCACGCCCGATAATATCATGGCTTATATCTGGAAAATCAAAATTCTCCAAGATTTCGTCAATAACGTTTATCTCCCGGATGTTCTGGCTGTCGCCGGTGCTTACATGGACTACGCAGCAATCGGCGTTGGTTGCAAGAACCTACTTTCCTACGGCATGTATGACCTCGATGGCAAGAGCCCGGACTACGCTGCCAGGGAACGACTCTTCGAGCAAGGCACTATTGGCGCGGACTTTAAACCGGGCACTTTAGATACCAGTAAAATAACCGAGCAGGTAAAGCACTCTTGGTACGAGGATGCCACCTCCAATCGCCATCCCTCCCAGGGTGATACTAAACCGCAGTACGGTAAGGACGGCGCTTATTCCTGGGCGAAAGCGCCCCGCTACGACGGCAAGGTCTACGAGGTGGGTCCGGTGGCGCGTGTGGCGGTGACCTACGCCAAAGGCGACCCGGTCATGAAAGGGCTGGTGGATGGGACTTTGAAGCAGCTTAAAACTAAACCGTCGGCGCTTTTCTCCGTGCTGGGACGTCACCTGGCGCGGGCGCTTTCTGCCAAGTATATTGTGGATAATCTGGAAGGCTGGGCGCTTTCTCTTAAAACAGGCCAGCCTGCGTACGTTGAATATCAAATCCCGGAAGAAGCCGCCGGCATGGGCATCATCGAGGGCACGCGCGGCGCACTGGGCCACTGGATTGAAATCAAGAACAAGAAAATCGCTAACTATCAGGCGGTCGTCCCCACCACCTGGAACGTCTCCCCAATGGACGATAAAGGCCAGCATGGGCCTATCGAGCAGGCGCTCATCGGCACGAAGGTTAAGGACGAGAAGAACCCCTTTGAGGTCGTCCGCATCATCCGCTCTTTCGACCCGTGCATTGCCTGCGCCGTCCATTTCGTTACCCCTAAAGGTCGGGATCTTGGTCGGTACCGGGTAGTGTAAAGGAGGAGCGATGTTATATTCGGAGCAAAAACATTTCGGTGAAATAATCGCTTACCTGGAAAAAGATAAAAATGTCTTTATCGTAGGCTGCAAAGGCTGCGCCGAATCTTCCGGCAGCGGCGGGCTTAAACAGGTAGCAGAGATGAAGCAAAAACTTACTGCAGCCGGTAAAAATGTCACCGGCGCTAAAGCCGTCGATTTTCTCTGCTCTAAAGCCCTCGTTAAGTCCGAGTTAAAAGGCAGAGTCGACCAGGTAAAAGCCGCCGATGCTGTGCTGGTTTTAACCTGCGGCATCGGCATCCAGGCTGTTGCGGCGTCGGTGAACAAGCCGGTTTACCCCGGCTGCAACACCGTTAACCTAGGGGGCATCCGCGGCGAATGGGAAGGTATCGAACGCTGCTTTGAGTGCGGCCAGTGCCTCCTCTATCATACCGGTGGCATTTGCCCCCTCACCGCCTGCACCAAGAGTCTGGTCAGCGGTGCGTGCGGTGGAGCTAGCCACGGCAAATGTGAAGTTTCTCAGGACCGCGACTGCGGCTGGGAATTAATCTATACCCGGCTTAAGGAACGGGGTAAGCTGGAGCTTCTCAACGATATGATGCGCCCGCTCGACTATAACAAGCTAATGCCCCGCCCGGAAATGATGTCCACCCCGCGCTTTGGGCTGGAAAACCCTCCTAAGGTGGAACCCCCTGTTCCACCAGCCAATCCAGCGAAGGAGGTGAAAACGCCATGAGCCTTCAATCAAAACTGGAATCAGGCCAATTCGCGGTAACCTGCGAGTGCGGTCCTCTCAAGGGCACTGATATTCACGAGTTGAAAGAAAACATCGAACTACTTAAAGGCAAAGTTGATGCTGCTAACGTTACCGACCAGCAGAGCTCCCTCATGCGGATGAGTGGGCTGGTAACCTCGATTATTTGTGCGCAAAATGGCTTAGACCCTATCTGCCAGATGACCTGCCGCGACCGCAACCGTATTGCTCTGCAGTCCGACCTCCTTGGTGCCTGGGCGATGGGCATTAAAAACATCCTGGCTTTGACGGGTGACATGGCGGCTAAAGGCGACCACCCCCAGGCGAAGGATGTCTTCGACCTGGATTCGG
>JBGOXC010000033.1:0-8393 GCA_041478935.1 Dehalococcoidia bacterium | reverse complement strand
TGGGACTAGACTATCCTAAACTTAAGAAGATTAATCCTTCGCTGATTATGACTTCCATTACACCCTTCGGGCAGACGGGACCATATAGGGACTATAAAGGCAGTGACCTCATTACTTCCCACATGAGCAGCGAGGCTTTCGGCAACCCGGCGGAAGGCGTAAATGATTTGGAACGCTACAGCCCGCTGCGGGGGCCGATGCACGCCGCGGATTTTATGACCGGACTGACCGCAGCCGTTTGCACGATGTCCGCCGTGGTAACCCGGCAGGCAAATAAGGCCGGCCGACACATCGATGTATCTGCCCAGGAATCATTAGCTTCGGTAACACGGCAGGAGCTGGCGTTTTGCCTGTGCGAGGGGCTTTATCCCACACGGCAAATGGGCAGAAAACGCGTCGGCGGGTTTTTATACCAGTGTAAAGACGGTTATGTATGTATTTGGATAGGCCCGCACTGGCAAAAACTGGTGACAATGATGGGCAATCCAGATTGGACTGAGGTCGAGCTTTTCAAGAACGCCGCCCTGCGCTCGGAACATCAGGAAGACTGCAATAAACTCATCGAATTATGGACGGGGCAATATACGATGGCGGAGATTGATCGGTTAGGCATGAAGTATGACGTACCTTTAGCACCGGTGCGTAACGTTAAAGAGTTGGTTGCCGATGAGCAGTTAGCGTACCGTCACTTTTTCGTGGAAATAGACCATCCGACAGCCGGCAGGTTTAAATATCCCGGGGCGCCTTATAAGCTATCCGCCACTCCCTGGGAAATTAAGCGTCGCGCCCCGCTGATAGGGGAGCATAATGAAGAAGTTTACGGACGGGTGCTGGGGTATAAGCAGAAGGACTTGGAGAGGATGAAAGGCGCGGGGATAATATGAGTAAACTTCCGCTTGAAGGGGTTAGAATCTTAGATTTTGGGCAAATGTGGGCGGGACCCCACCTGACGCAATGGCTGGCGGTGATGGGGGCGGAGGTCATTAAAGTGGAAACCCACTTGCGGCTGGATTTTATGCGGATGATTGGCGTGCCGCCGGGATTAGATAGAAATAATTTTAACGCAGGGACGGCTTTTGCGTCGCTGAATTACGGTAAAAAGAGTATTACATTGAATATGAACGAGCCAAAGGCTCAAGAGATGGCGAAGAATATCCTTAAAATTAGCGACGTCGTTACGGAAAACTTCGGCGGGGCGATTCTCGAGCGGTGGGGCTTGGGGTATGAGGTAATGAAAAAAATGAAACCGGGTATCATTTATTACGCAGGCTCGGGTTACGGGCGGAGCGGACCATCTCGGTCACGACCATCCTATGCTGAAATCGTCGAGGCATACGACG
Source organism: Dehalococcoidia bacterium (assembly GCA_041478935.1). Taxonomy (GTDB): domain Bacteria; phylum Chloroflexota; class Dehalococcoidia; order Dehalococcoidales; family RBG-16-60-22; genus RBG-13-51-18. Next base: position 7,053 of record JBGOXC010000033.1, on the reverse strand, counting down.
GCTCGACGTATTTGAATGGTTACCCCGGCGGGGAGCCGGCGACGGTGGGCGTCTCCCCCTGGACAGATGCTACCCAGGCAATGCACGGCGCCTTCGCTATTATGGCGGCGTTATACCACCGCAACCGCACCGGCGAGGGACAATATATCGACGCGGCGATGATTGAGGGAAGTGCCAATTTCCTCGGCGAAATGGTCATGGGCTATACCATGAACGGGGCGCTGGGAGAGCGCCTGGGCAACCGAGATAAGGTCATGGCGCCGCACGGCTGCTACCGCTGCCAAGGCAACGACGAGTGGGTAGCCATCGCCGTGGAGAGTCAAGCGGAGTGGCAGGCTTTTATTAAAGCCATCGGCAGCCCCGCCTGGGCGAACAAAGCAGCCTTTAGTAATGAACAGAAACGACGTCAAAACCAGGATGAGCTGGATAAATTGATAGAAGAATGGACCCGCCAGCACCACCAGTATGAGGTGATGGAGCTGCTGCAAAAAGCAAGGGTGGCGGCAGGGGCATCATTAAATATTAAAGACCTCGTCAGCGACCCGCAACTTAAGGCGAGGAAGTTCTTTATCGAGGCAGAGCATCCCGTCCTGGGCAATATTACTCTGGCTGGTTTACCCTGGAGGGCTGACAGCGGCCAAAAAGAGAATTACAGCTATCCACCATTGCTGGGGGAACATAATGACTATGTCTTTGGGGAATTACTTGGCTTGAGTAGTGAAGAAATTGCCAAATTGAAGGAAGAAAAGGTTATTTATTAGCCCTTTTCGAACATTTCTTGAGCTATTAAAGCCGCTCCAATCGCCCCCGCCAGCTGCGGGTCGTATTTGCTGGTAAGAGCGGTCATACCCATCGCTTTTTCCAGTCGCTTAACGATGCCGGGGTTCTTCGCCAGACCGCCGGTGAAGGCAATCTCTTTTTCCGGCTGCACTCTGCCAATCATGCCGTGAATCCTCCAAGCAATGGTAAAAAGATAAGCCGCCAGCACCTGATTTTCTGTATATCCTTCACGGAACAGCCCCATGGCTTCGGTATTGGCGAAGGCATAACAGGTGGTGCTAACGGGTTCGGGGTCTTTTTCGATTTGGAGGGATTTTTCACCCATCTCCTGTATAGACACCTGCATCAGGTCAGCCATCACCTCGATGCTGCGCCCCATGCCATCGGCGCACTTATCGTTCATTTGGAAGTCACGCACCCTATCCCAGCCATAGAGTCGGATAGCTTTAGTCGTCTGTGCGCCAAGGTCAACCACGGTTTTCACTTTTGGTCCAAACATAAAACGGGCGCCTTTGGCGTGGCAGGTAATCTCTTCGATGGTTTTTTCGGCAAAAGTAACATTTTGGCTGCCCCACCCCGTCCCGACGATGTACTTAATGTCTTTTATTTTCATCCCTGATTTGCCAAAAGCTTTTTCCATGGCAGTTTGAGCGCTAGAGCGATAATCTGGCCCGGTGCGGAGGCTGGCGTAGCCGAAGAAATTACCATCGCACAAAATTGCGGCTTGAGTGCTGTTGGAGCCGATATCCACCCCTGCCGTGACGGTTTTTGCCTTTTTCCAATCAATATCTGTTGCAGTCCAGCTGGACTCCGGCCATTGCCAATAATGTTGAGCCATTTTCTTTGCCTCCGCAAATATATTTAACCCGCCGCCATCAGGGCGGCGCCTAATGCTCCGGCATATTCTGCGTGTTCGGGAATAACGAAATTAATCCCCGAGCGTTTCTTGAGCGCCGCGACGACGGCTCGATTATTACTGACCCCGCCAACGAGAACCGTGGTGGTTTTAGCGGGCTTTATTTTATCGTTGAGAATAGAGTTTACCCTGACGGCAACCATCTCGTTGACTGCCCGGGCAATATCTTCGCGGGGGATATTACGATTCAGCAGACCGAGGACATCCATCTCAGCAAAAACGGCGCAACCGTCATTGACGGCGGCTTTACCGTTACCGGATATATTACTCATCTCATCGAGCGTCATCTCCAACGTCCGAGCTATGGATTTGAGTAGAATACCCAGGCCGGCGGCGCACTTCTGGTTCATGACCACCTCTAAAATACTATCGCCTTTACCCAGAGTAACGACCCGCACCTGGTCGGCGCCGATATCCACCACTGACGTAGCTTTGGGATAGAGAAAACGGGCAGCACGGGCATCCGCTACCGGCTCTGTAACGCGGTCAGATGCAAAAGCGACATCCTGTTTGCCCTGCCCGGTAGCGATAACCTTGCTTACATCAGCAGGCTTAAGCTTTGCCATTGTGAGAGTCTCATTCCATATTTTTTCAGCCGTTTTACCTCGATTAGCCCCTCCCGATAAGCCTGACTCCCTGGCGATGACTTTCCCATCTTTTAATATCACCGCTTTAAGGCTTTCGATACCCACGTCAATGCCGGCAGTTATCATATAAGCCTCCTAATCCTCAAGTTTACGGAGTCCCTGGCTCTCCATCCAAACGTCCAGCTGGTCGAACAGGCGATTTTCATCCAGGTCGGTGCGGTCGCCGGGCTGGGAGCCTTCATAATGCAGGACGCGCACGCCCATCTCGCTAAGGCGTAAACCCTGCTCCTTACGCGTCACGGTGCAACCCACGCCGCAGCGCCATAAAGGCAGGATGGCTCCGTCCGCTTTATAGGCTTTAGCGAAATCGTCAAGCGCCCAAGGGCGGATGACCTCATCATCCTTGAAACGGTGCCCCCGCGCTTCGGTGCCCAACATCACGCGGATGGCATCTTCCCTCGTTTTAATGGGTCTGTCAATGGTGCGTCCGAAACCGCCGCCGCTGAAACGCGGTCCCCAGGTGCCGTCTTTCTTAAGCTCCATCGGGCCTGCCATCATGTGGCTGTACTGCGAGCCGATGCAGACCGCGCCGTACTTTTCCATATAGCGGTAGTATTTCAAGAAGTGCCAGGGCGGCGGATGGGCCTCCATCCAGCGGAACCTTTCATTGCCCACGGCGGCGATATTATTCTGCACCCGCCATTCCACCTCGTCCCGCAGCGCCTTCCAGATAGCCACCGTCTCGCCGGGGTCGCCTTTAGTTAAGCCGCCGAGGGTATAAAAGGAGTAGAGGTCTTTCTGACTCAAGGGGGAAGGGATATGCTGCATAAAGCGGGAGACTTCCTGCGCGTACGGCGTAATGCCCCCGCTTACCTTTACGCTTGCGACGAACCTTTCATCATCAAATTTTTGTCCAAAAATCCGTTCAATTTCTGCAATGATATAGAGAGTGGTGTAGACTTTGTCCTCGATCATCGTTTTATCACGATTGGGGTCTTGCGGACCAGTGTAAAGCGGATAGTTCTCCTGGAAGCGGGGGATGGGGGAATAGTCCATGGGCGCTTGGCCACGCTTAGTATGCTGGTCGCAAGGGTCAGAAAATGGAATAACTAAATCCCGGAGCGGGAAGGGACTGCCGTCAATTTGATGTCCCAGGTACATCGCGCCCCAGCAATTGAGCTGGTAACCGCAGATTTCCCGTCCCCACCCGATTATCTCCCCGGCGAGGCGAGAGACACGGGCAAACTCGTCGCTCTTGTTAGCCATCATCGCGCCCACGGGGTTGTCTTCGATGACGCGCAGCGCCGGAAAGCCGATGCTCCATTGGCAGTTGCCCTGGGCCAGCAGCACACGCTCCGAAGAGGCAGTATCAATGGACTTCTGCCACTTGGCCCTCATTTCCTTAGCTTTGTTCCAGACCTCCAACGGCCTGGTTTCCCATTTCTGTTTGCTCATATTAGCCTCCGAATGAACGGCATTATTTTAATACCAACATCGGTTTAAGCATATTGATAAAAGCCTCCAGACGCAGCCGGGTTTCTTCGTAAGGGAGGGTCATATCACGCTCGAAGTAGTGGAAAGGAATATTGCGCTCCCGGAGGATTTTCCAGATAAGCGGATTATCCGTGCCGTGAGGATGGCAGTAAATCTGCTTGGCGATGATAACGCCCTGCGCCTGGTAGTCTTCGTATAATTGGTGGATGTGGGCGGGGCGGCGCCGCCAGTTATTATCTTTCAGGGCGCAGTGAGGCCGGCCGAGATAGCGTAAAGAGATAGCCATTAATCGGTTAGTTTGGGGGATAACCTCGTTCCAGAAGTAGCAGCTCCCGGTACAAACCTCATCAATGACGACGTTGGCACCCAGCGATTCAACAAGTTCTTCCAGTGCCACGTCGGAAGTGGGGCTGCCTACAAGCATCAAGCGGACACCGGTATCAGTGCGGGGCTTACGATTCGCCAGCTTGGCGATGGCATCCTCAAGTATTTTATTCATCTCGGTTTTATCCATTACTTGGCTGGCCAGCACCATCTCCATGGCTTCCGACCCGAGCACGACAGGGTTATCCGCCCGCCTTAGCTCATAGACCTGGCGCATCAGGCGGCGGTTGGTATTATAGACTTCAATGGCGCGGTCGAGGTCGCTATCATTGATAGGCTTGCCCATCCAATTTTCGACGGCTTTTTTAAAGACGACCAGCTCGGAGCGCATTACATCCTTAGAGGTTTTACCGTCCACGTAGTCCGGCACAAAGATATAATGGTTAAACAGCTCCGGCTGGTTATTCAAGGTAGTCTGAAAGGCATTAAGCATCCACTGGCAGCCCTCGGCGTTAATCAAGCCGTCAATATAGTCATACCTGCCCTTGATGAACTGGTTGAGGATGTCCCGCGAACAGGCGCAGTTGCCGTACATCTGCCGGTCGGTGGTATCATCCGGCTCATGCTGGCTTAAGAGGCGTACCGGTAAAGCGCCAGCGGCGTAGACAATTTCCTCCGGCATGTAAGGTTCGTAATAACCGATGACTTTACCGCCGGTCTTCTTCTTCCAGGCACGGGCATATTCATGGCGGTTTTGCAGAATTTCATGAAATCTTTCCAATGTCGCCACCTCCATCCTTCAACAATATACGTAAATGAATATACCAGTTATAGCATATGTACAATGAATTTTCAAAAGTTGGGCTAACTTGACTCATTCTTGGGAAAAAGTGATAATTATAAGCGGCATTCGTTTGTGGCGCATTCGTCTAGCGGCCTAGGACGCGTCCCTCTCAAGGACGAGATCATGGGTTCGAATCCCATATGCGCTACTTAAACTCTCACCAACACCTTTTTCATAACTAATATTTCTAAACACAAGACTATCGTTAGTTATTTTCCCATCAAGGATTTCACTTATAGGTTAATAGGTAAATATATGAGGGCTAATACTCAAACTGGTAAAAATCCAACTAATTAATTGACGATATTTCGTGTTTCAGGGAGAGATTGACCCTCCCCCGTCTCCATTCAGGTTCTTTTAAGCGTTAGCCTTTATGGTTAGCGCTTTTTTCGTTGTATTTAAAAATTGGTCAAATTGAGATATTTCAAGAACTCGCATGTTTATCACTTCTTCCTCCAGCTCGTGGAAAGAAATGGGTCACTTTTCATTTTTTACTAAATCATAAGCTGACGAATTGTGTAATACGCTGAATCAAAATGAACGGGGATATTACTCTAAGGCTTTAACCAAATCATGGCATGTAGTTACCCATCCGAAAACCTCAGTGACATTCCAGATGGTTGCTTCCTGGGTGGATTCCGGACCAATATTGCCACAGCCATCGCTTACGAGGATAGGAAAGTACTCGTGAAAATAGGCATCCCGTAGAGTTGACTCTACACAAACATTAGTAGCGAGCCCAATGAACAGCAGGTATTTAATGTTGTACGTACCAAGGATGGAATCAAGTTCAGTGTTAGTAAAGCCACTGTATCTGTGCTTATTGACGATTATATCCTCTGGTTTTGGCTTGAGTTCGTCAATTATTTCCCAATCCCGGGTGTCGATAGTCAGGAATTCGCCCTTCAACTCTGGATGCATGCGCATAGCCACCACCCCGAGCTCTTTATAGTAGTTAGGGGATTCCGGACTTCCTGCGTTGGAAAGGTCTCGTCGATAGCCCATTCTGAGATAAACTACCTTTATCCCTTTATATCGGCACGTTTCGATTACTTTCTTATCATTGTTTATGATATGCTTCACCTTTATTTCGTCAAGTTTCCCTAGATAGTCAAAAAGCCCACCCTTTTTACAGAAGGTATTTTGCATATCGACCACGATTAATGCGGTTCTGTTAATATCTAGTTTGATTGGTTCCGGCTTAGCCGTTAGGACCACTTCCATGATTATTTCCCTCCACCTTTAAGCATTAATATCCAGATATCATCTTCATAACCAAATGGACATTATCGGGGGGCGTCTCCGGCGGCAATTCCCAATCTGTGGTCAGAAAGACGCCCGGCTCCGTTCTTTCCGGTAAATATGTCTCTAAATATGTTTGCAGTTCTCTCAAACCTGAATTAAGGAGGCGAGTAGGAATGGCTTTCCCTAAAATGCAAGAGCGTCCGCCTCTTATCTTGTTCCAGGTATTTACGTCAATTCCTGGGGCAACTATCCCGTCAAAACCTAAGTCTAACAGGTTGGTTATGTTATTCGGTGATGATTCGCCGGGCAACAGGATTGAGAAAGCGTTGTAGAACCTCACCATGTTAACAATAGGCGAGAAGATCGAGCGTAGATAGGAAAGTTGGTCTGGTGAGCAAAACACCATTAGTTTCTCAACAATTGCAACAACATCTAATCCCAACTGGCAGTAAACCTGGACTACTTTTAGTAGAAATTCGGCAGCAGCCTCGGTAGCCTTGGTAGCTTCTTCCGGCCTTTCGGCAAAGTCCTTAAGAGGGTCTCTACCCGTCAGGCCCGCTGTCAGGGTCAGCGGACCGTTAACTACGGCGGCTAGAGCCAGATTTGGCCCCGCAACCATATTAATACGTCGCAAGGACTCGATAACAGTACCAAATCTACCTGTTTTAACGGCACTCTCTATGTTGATATCCTTAAGCCGGCCCAAGTCGAAATCGGGGTTTGGGTGGATTGATGGTGTTTCATAATCGCCCCTCCAGTTTATAGGGCAACCGCATATCTCCATTTCCAGGGAAGAATCAAAACCGCCGATGATAGCATCGTAACCATATAGCTTCTGAGCATTCTGAAGGCATTTTGTATAT
>JBGOXC010000008.1:0-11745 GCA_041478935.1 Dehalococcoidia bacterium | reverse complement strand
TCGACAAAAAGACCGGCGAGATGCTGCCCGACGAGCTTAAAGACGACCTCGCTTTAGTCATTGATACCGAGTACGGGCTGGTAGTCATCCTGGGCTGCGCGCATCATGGCATCATCAACACGTTAAAGCAGGCGCAGAAAGTGACCGGCAAAGACTTAATTTACGCCGCCATCGGCGGCACGCACCTACTGAACGCCGAACGCCCGCGCTGGGAAAAGACCACCGCGGACCTTAAAGCCATGGGGGTGCAATACCTGGGGGTTTCTCACTGCACGGGCTTCGAGGCTTCCGCCTACCTGGCGCAGGAATTCAGTTCATGCTTTTTTATGAATAACTCCGGCTCCCGGTGGACACTGCCTTTTAAGGAAAATCCGGCTTAAGCGGATATGCCTTTATTTGGCGGTAAAGTTACACACGCCTTCGGCATGGCGAAGATAAAGGGGATGGATATTATCAATATTACCGCCAGGCCGTAGAATACCCAGGTAAATCCCTGCCCGATATTACTAAAACTCTGTAACATCAACGCCGTAACAGCAATGCTGACGGCGCTCCCGCTCTGCCGGAACATCCCTCTCACGCCGGTTATTGTGGCGACGCGGTTCGGTAGCAGTTCGATGCAGGCGTTATTCGCCGCCGGCGCGATGATGCCCATCGCTAATCCGGAAATGAACATGATGATTACCAGCGATATCGTGCCACTGGTCTCCGCCCCGAAGACACTGATGCCGGTTGCCTCCATGCCGAGCATTGCCATACATAAGACCGTAATGCCGGCGCCTATCAGCATCGGCCAGCGGTAGCCCCACTTCGGTAACATCATGCTCGTAACTATGGATGCGGCTATCATGCCTATTGACCGCGGCGTCAAGATTAATCCACTCTGAAAGATGGACATACCGAAGATGGAAGTGGCGAAGAGCGGAATAAAGCCCATTAACCCTAAAACTGCCGCGCCGTAGAGGAAATTGAACACATTGGCGGCAAAGAATGGCTTTTCCTTGAGCATCTGCAAATCAATGATGGGGTTTTTCGCTTTGGCTTCGTGGCGGAAGAAAAAGACGCCCATTATCACTGCCACGGCGAATAATATCCCCGCTACCAGCCCTGATGAACTGCTGTCGGTGTTGCCTATCTCACTCAAACCAATGAGGAAGGCAGAAAGCATACCGGAGAAAAGCCCGGTGCCGCTTAGGTCGAGTTGCCCTCCCTCCCTTTTTGTCTCCTTAAGCATGAAAAACATGGCGATAAACACAATCACACCCAGCGGTATATTTAGCCAGAACACCGAGCGCCAGCCATAAGCTTCCACCAGCCATCCCCCGATATTCGGCCCGATAATCATGCCGATGGGGAAGATGCTGCTGAATAGACCGATTGCCTGTTGTCTGGAGTTGGGGAACAGGTCGCTAGCAATGGCCGTCATCAGTGGCAGAAAGCCGCCAGCTCCAATCGCCTGGATAAAACGGGCGGCAATCAGTAAATAGATGTTCGGTGCCAGGGCGCTTAAAAGTGACCCGATGGTAAAAACGGCGATGGAAATCAGAAATATACGCTTCGCCCCGAAGATATCACCGGCTTTGCCTGCCAGCGGCATGATGGCGGTCCCCGCCAGCTGGTTGACGCTTAAAATCCACCCCGCCAGGATAAGCGAAGCATTAAAATCTGAAGTGATAACGGGAAAAGCTACCGATACGCTGGTGCCGCTGATTGATACCAGTAAAAAGGATAGGCTGCCGATGGCAAAAACGATATATCGGGACATCGGAAATAGTCTAGCACAGATTTCATCAGGTGATAAAATTTAAGCTGTCGTTATTGCTTTGAGTTAAAAACTATCTTATAATTAGAAGACAATATCCGCTAGGGGTGCGCCAGGCTGAGAGTCCCCCGATAAAATCGGGGGATGACCCTTGGAACCTGAACTCGGTAATACGAGCGTAGGGAAGCGGCCTTACTTAAGACCAAGGGAGTTCGTAATTGCCTGAAAAACCCTTGGTTTTATTGTTTTATGGGGGTGATTAACATGACACAACTGGAAATAGCTGCCAAAGGCGATACCTCGCCGCAGATGTGGCAAGTAGCCCAAGCCGAAGGCTTAGACGTTTCTATCCTGCGTGAAAGGGTGGCTCATGGCAGGGTGGTGATTCCGGCTAATTTACGGCACGTTGGTCTTAAACCCTGCGGGGTTGGTGAAGGATTATCAACTAAAGTGAATGCCAATATCGGCACATCCTCTGATTTCGGTGATGTCAATTCGGAGCTTGCCAAGCTCTGGGTGGCTCTCGATGCCGGGGCGGACACGGTGATGGACCTAAGCACCGGCGGAGATATACCGGCTATCCGGAGGGCAATTATCGAGGCCAGTCCCAAAGCCATCGGCACCGTGCCTATCTACCAGGCGGGTGTCAAGGCGATTCAGGACCACGGCGCCATTATCAAAATGACGGCTGATGATATCTTTAAAGCTATTGAGGATAATGCCCGTGACGGTGTAGATTTTATTACCGTGCACTGCGGTGTCACGCAGGGCGCCATCGCCCGGCTTAAGCAGCAGGGTAGAGTGACGGATGTCGTTTCCCGCGGCGGGGCTTTCATATTGGGGTGGATGCTCCATCACGACCGTGAAAATCCTCTCTACGAGCAGTACGACCGGCTGCTTGAAATCGCCCACGAGTTCGATGTTACCTTGAGTCTCGGCGACGGCATGCGTCCGGGCAGTCTGGCGGATGCCACCGACCGCACTCAAATTGAGGAGCTTTTAACTCTCGGGGAGCTGGTGGAACGGGCGTGGCAGGCTGGAGTGCAGGTAATGGTCGAAGGTCCCGGTCACGTCCCCCTGAACCAGATTGAGACCAATGTTAAACTCCAAAAAGTTATCTGTAAAAACGCGCCGTTCTATGTGTTGGGTCCGCTGGTTACTGATATCGCGGCGGGCTACGACCATATCACCGGGGCTATCGGTGGGGCTTTAGCCGCCATGTATGGCGCGGATTTTCTTTGCTATGTTACGCCATCCGAGCACCTGGCTATCCCCGATGTTGACGACGTCCGCGAGGGAGTTATCGTTTCTCGTATCGCGGCTCATGCCGCCGACATCGCTAAAGGAGTCCGCGGCGCTATGGAAAGGGACCGGCAAATGTCTTTGGCGCGTAAAAAGCTCGACTGGGAAGAACAGGCGAAGCTGGCGCTCGACCCGGAGAAGTTCCAGAGAGTGCATAAGCAGCGAGCCACGCAAGGTGCGGCGTGCAGCATGTGCGGCAAGTATTGCGCTATGGAGTTAGTGGGACAATATCTGGGCGCCAAAGCCGATAAATGCTAACAGACAAAGGATGATAGGATAATGGAACTTGCTGAATTGATAATAGGAATATTTGCTTCGATAGTAGCAATAGTAGGTGTAATAATAACTTTATATGTGTATCGTGTGGCTAGAAAGTTAGACAGTAGAAATCACCTGGTATCTGCAGTTATGTGCAATGCCTTAAACGAGTTGGTACCCAACGATGAGGCTATGTTAAAGATATTCAAGCCTTTGGAACATGCAGGTTATATAACAATAATGAATAGAGTTGGTAGTCATCGCTATTTTCAGGTTACTAATAAAAAGGGAGAAGTGATACTAGGAACAATGGGAATAGGGAAGGTTGGGGATGTGCCCTATACTCCCATAGAAATCAAGTGGGATTGATACGGTAAAGAAAATGGGCGTAAAAGCTGATAAGTGCTAGAGGCGGGTCTGCTTTTTGCGCAGATAGATTACCCAGTAGACCAGGGCGACGAAGAACACGCCCCCAATCATATTTCCGATGGTCACCGGTATCAGGTTATTCACGAAAAACGAACCCCATGTCAGGTGGTCGTAGCTGGCGGTAGTAGTCCCAATGCTTTGCCAGAAGGTATCCGGGGCGCCGAACTTCACCAGAATGGCATAGGGCACGAAGTACATATTCGCCACGCAGTGCTCAAAACCGGCGGCCACGAATCCGGCGATGGGGAAGATAATCGCCAAGATTCTGCCCATAACCGTGCGGGCGCTGTAGGTCAGCCAGACGGCCATACACACCATGGCATTACATAGTATGCCTAGTATTATTGCTTGGCCAAAATCCAGGTTAACCTTATCCAGTCCGATATTCAGGGCGGTTGCTCCCACTCCTCCGTTAGCCATTTCGTAGTGCTGGCTGCAAAAAACAACGAGGGCTGTGGCTACTGCCCCGCATAAATTGCCGATATAAACAATTCCCCAATTGCGCGCTACACGCCAGGTTGAGAGTTTGCGGCTCGCCCAGGCCATGATAATCAGGTTATTGCCGGTAAAAAGTTCAGCCCCGCCTACGATTACCAGGATGAGACCCAGACTGAATGCAATACCGCCGATTACCCGGTTAAGTCCCCAGGGAAACGCCGCCCCTCCTGTCGTCACCGATACGGTAAAGAAAATACAGCCCAGGGCAATAAAAGCACCGGCCAGCACCGCCAGCGCGAAAGTGCTAAGAAAGTCTAGATTTGCCTTCTTGATACCTATATCCTGCGCCTTGGAAGCCATTTCCCCTGGCAGCAGTTCATCATAAGTGCTTATACTGTCGCTGTCTCGGTCATTTGGCTCTACCATGTATTCTCCTTTGCAAATATTATATTACTTTCTTTATATGTCAAACAATATTGCGATGATTTTGGGGCACGCTGCTACGCTTTTTTGAGGGTATTATCTTGGTATGGTATCAGGGTTAGCTTGGTTGACATTTAATATGATAGTAGTAGAATTAAACTGATATGACTCTATTTGGCTCCTCTGGCATACGCGCCCTTTTCAGCAAAGACTTACTCAAACTAGCTTTTCGAGTGGGACTAGCTGTAGGTGTCGACCATCCTGATGTCGTCATCGGCAGAGACACGCGCACCTCCGGCGACGCTATGAAACATGCTGTTATCTCCGGTTTGCTGGCAGCCGGTGCCAGATGTAAGGATGCCGGGATAGTGCCCACTCCAACTCTTGCCTATATTACCCGCGAGTTTGATGCCGGTATTGAAATTACCGCCTCCCATAATCCCCCGGAATATAATGGCATCAAACTCTTCAACCCGGATGGTTCGTCTTTTGATATTACCCAGCAGCGGCAAATAGAAAAACAGGTTTTAGCCGATACGAATAATGTTGCTGACTGGACGCAGATACAGCCCGGTGAGGCTTATCTTGGAGCCATTGATAAACATATCGCTGCCATATTGTCTCACTTTCCATCAAGGTTGGGCATCAAAGTCGTAGTGGATGCCGGCTGCGGCGCCGCTTCCGAGGTAACGCCGCGACTCCTTGAAAAGCTTGGCTGCGAAGTAATATCCATAAATTGTTCGCCTGGCGGTTTTTTCCCCCGCGGCATTGAGCCGGTTGCCGCTAATCTGGGAGAATTAAGTAAATTAGTTAAAGAAAAAGGCGCCGCTGTTGGTATTGCCCATGATGGCGATGCCGACCGCATGATGGCGGTTGATGACCGCGGCAGGTTTATCACTGGTGATGTCATGCTGGCTATATTAACCAGGGCGGTGGGAGCTAAGGACGTAGTGACTACACTGGATGCCTCGCTTATTGTTGATGAGATGGGACTTAAAATAAGACGCACTAAAATCGGCGATAGCTTTGTTTCTGAGGAGCTGCGAAAAGGTGGTGATTTCGGCGGCGAAACGTCCGGCGCCTGGATTTTCCCGACTATTTCACTATGCCCCGACGGCATTTACGCCGCGGCGGTTATTGCCGCTTTTGCGGCTAAACACAAACTTTCCGAGGTCGTCGATGCTGTGCCGGTTTATCCCCTGTTTCGCGGCAGTATCGAAAGTAAAGGAATTACCATATCGCAGCTAGAAGCTAAATTGAAATCACTCAAGCCGCTCTCGGTTAATAATACCGATGGCATTAAACTGAATTTCGATGATGGTTGGTTACTTGTACGCCCATCCGGCACCGAGCCTATCATGCGCATCAGCGCCGAAGCCAAAACCGAGGCACGCGCCCGGGAGCTTTATGATAATTGCCTGGCTATAATAAATGAATTTGTGGACATTGGAGTAAAAGCAAATTGAAAGCTGTTGTTTTAGCCGCTGGCGAAGGCCAGCGTATGCGTCCGCTTACTGCTACCAGACCCAAGGTGATGTTACCAATCGCCAGCCGGCCCATCCTGGAACATCTCCTTAACGAGGTTAAAGCGGCGGGCATTACGGAATTTATCTTCGTCGTTGGTTATTGCGATAAGCAGGTGCGCGGCTATTTTGGCGATGGGAAAAAGTGGGGGGTTAAGATAGCTTATTCCGAACAGCGTAAGCAACTGGGCACTGCCGATGCTATCCGCATGGTTGCCAACATCGTTGACGGCAATTTCCTGGTTATTAATGGCGACGTGATAATTAACCGCACGGATATTAAACGGCTGCTAAAAAGCCCCCATAACACGATGAGTGTTTATGAAGTGCAGGACCCGGCCGGACTGGGGATAGTAGAAATTTCCCAGGATAAAGTGGTTGGTATTTATGAAAAAACCCAGCATCCGCCGTCGCTTATGGCTAACGCCGGTTTATACCTGTTTACGCCGGAAATATTCGACGCGATTAACAAAACAGAAAAATCACCGCGCGGCGAATATGAAATAACCGATTCTTTAAAGATATTGATGCACAAGAAGACTGGACTATACTATATTCAATTAAAATCCTGGCAGGATTTCAGCTACCCCTGGGATTTGCTGCGCGCCAATGAAACGATGATGCAAACACTAAAGCCGCAAAATTTCGGCGAGGTAGAAGAGAATGTGTTCATCAAGGGTGCGTTGGTTATCGGTAAGAACACCGTCGTTAAATCCGGTTCCTATATTGAGGGCCCCGTAATCATTGGGGAGGATTGCCGCGTCGGGCCAAACTGCTATATACGGCCGTCAACTACCATCGGCAATAACTGCCATATCGGTGCCGGCGTTGAAGTAAAGAACTCCATTATCATGAACAACAGCGATGTTCCTCATTTGAACTACATCGGTGATAGCGTTATTGGTGAGGGCTGCAATTTCGGGGCTGGCACCAAAATCGCCAACTTGAGACTCGACGAGGCGAATATCACGGTAACCGGTATTGATACCAAACGGCATAAGCTGGGGGCGATTATCGGCGATAATGTAAAAACCGGGATTAATTCTTGCATCAATGTCGGCACGGTGATTGGCAATAATACCTTTATCGGTCCGGGGATGGTGGTGCGGGGGAATATTTTACCAAATACTAAGCTATTTTAGGGGTGCATTATGAAACAGGCAGTAATTTTAGCGGCAGGTGAGGGGCAGCGATTAAGACCGTTTACCGTTACCAGACCCAAAGCGATGATTGCTATCGCAGATAAGCCCATCCTCCAGTTCATTATTGAGTCTTTAGCTCAAGTTGGTGTCCGGAATATTGTGCTGGTGGTTGGGTATCGTAAAGAGCAGGTATTTGACTATTTTGGCTCCGGCGAAAAGTTAGGCGTAAATATCACTTACGTCACCCAGGCACAGCAGTTGGGTACCGCTCATGCGCTGATGCAGGTAAAGGACAAAGTCATAGACGAATTCCTGGTTCTGCCGGGAGATAATCTCATCGCAGCCTCAACCATCGCCGGATTTACTGAAATTAAGCCGGCCGCCGTGCTCGTTAAAAGGGTTAGCGACCCGTCGCGGTATGGCGTCGTGAATATCCAGCGGGGCAAGGTGACAGGCATCGTGGAAAAACCCAAGGAAGCCGGCGGTAATCTGGTTAATACCGGTATTTATGCCTTTACTAAAGAAGTTTTTAATTACATCGAAAATGTGCTTGATATTCCTGATGTATTAAACAATATGTTGAAGGAAGGTTATTCCATTAAAGCCGTGGAAACTAGCGGTACCTGGCTCGATGTCGTTTACCCCTGGGATGTCATCAGCCTTAACAATGCCATCCTCCAAAACATCGAGGTTGGCTTGGGTGGCATTATTGAGGACGGTGTTGTGGTAAAAGGTAAGGTGATGGTAGGGGAGGGAACGATTATCCGCGCCGGCTCCTGTATCTATGGTCCGGTGGTTATTGGGCGTGGCTGTGATATCGGTCCCCATGTTTGTGTAATGTCTTCTACTACCATTGGCGATAACGTCGTTATATCTTCCTTCACCCAGATAAAGAACAGCGTTATTGGCAACGACGTCAATATGGGGCCGGGCTGTTATCTCAGCGATTCTGTGATTGATAAGGGCTGTGTTATTAAAGGGAGATTTACCGCTCTCAGCGGACCCAGCGAAGTCAGAGTCAACGGCGAAAGCCCTACGATAAATGTCGGTGTCATTATGGGTGAGGATTGTAAAATAGAGAGCAGTGTCACCGTCCAGCCGGGGGTTATCATTGGTAACTATTGTCAGGTACAGCATATGAAATTGATCAGCAGCCGGCTGCCTGACCGCTCTCTCGTTATTTAGGTGTATTAAGGAATCAAGATAAATGTGTGGCATTGTTGGCTATATCGGTGATAAAAAAGCCCAGCCGATTCTCCTGAACTCCCTGGGCAAGCTGGAATATCGCGGCTACGATTCCTGCGGTATCGCTATCGCTAATCGCGGCATCGAAATCTATAAAGATGCCGTCCGCGTTAAGGCGCTGGCGGAAATGCTGGAACCCCATGATGGGCAGACCGGCATCGGGCATACGCGCTGGGCGACGCATGGTGAGCCTTCCAAAATCAACGCCCATCCCCATTGCGATTGTAAAGGGCGGATTGCCGTTGTCCACAACGGGACGATTAATAATTTCATGAAGTTGCGGGAAAAACTAGCCAACGAAGGGCATAACCTGGCTTCGGAGACTGATACTGAAGTCATCCCGCACCTCATTGAAAAGTATTATAACGGCGATTTTGAAAAAGCTGTGATGCAGGCGGTAAGGGAACTTGAGGGCGCTTATACCATGATAGCCATGATGGCTGGCGAACCTAAAATAATCGCCGCCCGCAAGGAAAGTCCTTTAATTATCGGCATCGGCGACCGGGAGAACTATATCGCTTCGGACGTACCGGCTTTACTGGATTATACCAGCCGGGTCATCTATCTGGAGGATAACGATATCGCCGTGGTAACCGCCAGCGACGTAAAGATTGTGCAAAACGGTGCCGCTATCAAACGTGAAGAGCATAAAATTTCCTGGAGTATGGAAGATGCCCAGAAGGGCGGCTATGAACACTTTATGCTCAAGGAAATCCACGAGCAGCCTAAGGTCATCCGCGATACCCTTACCGAATACCTTTCCAATGCGGAGCCAGTGGTTGAACTCGCTGGCGTTGAAGGCAGCCGCCTGGAGAACATTGTTATTTTAGGGTGCGGCACCTCGTATCATGCCGGCATGGTCGGCAAATATATTATTGAAGGTTTGTTGGATATTCCGGTGAGAGTTGAACTGGCTGATGAGTTTAATTACAGCGGCCAGTCATCCCCCGGGAGTCAGGCAATCGTTATTACTCAATCTGGCGAGACCCGCGATGTCCTTAAAGCCATTCAAAGACTAAAGGGCAAAGGCAGCCGTATCATCGCTATAACTAACGTCGTCGGCAGCACCGTTACTCGTGTTGCTGATAGGGTAATTTATACGCGTGCCGGGCCGGAAATTAGCGTGGCAGCCAGCAAGACTTTTATTGCAGAACTTATTTCATTATATTGGCTGGCGTTGCCTTACGCTAAAGTAGATGCCGCCAGACTGGATGAACTTGTCTTGGATATAAGGCAGCTGCCGGTTAAAGTGCAGCAAGTTTTAGATAATGAGGATGAAATTGCCGCCTTCGCTAAAAAACTGGCGAAATTTGATAATGTCTTCTACATCGGTAAAGGCATCAATTACCCTGTAGCCCTGGAAGGCGCCCTAAAGATTAAGGAAATTTCCTATATCCACGCCGAAGGCTATGCTGCCGGTGAATTGAAGCATGGTCCTTTCGCTTTGCTCGGTGAACGGACACCGGTAGTAGCGGTGGTGACCCAGGATGATACCTACGAGCCTACCATCACCACCATCAAAGAAATTAAAGCCCGGCACTCGCCTGTTATCGCCTTGGTCGGCGAGGATGACGACACTACTAAAGACCTGGCCGATTATGTTATTAAAATTCCGCGCGTTGACCCTCTGTTTACGCCGGTAGTTAATTCGGTGGCTCTGCAGCTTTTAGCCTATTTTGTCGCTAGAGAACGTGGTTGCCCGATAGATTTCCCCCGCAACCTGGCGAAAAGCATTACCGTAGAGTAATTGTCCAACCATACCGGCGTAAGCATGCCCTGAACTTGATTCAGGGTCGGTATCCAGCCACGCATTCCTATCTCCCCCCGCCATCATCCCCTTCCCATTTACCCCTGTCCCTTGTATACTGTTAACTGGCATTTGATAGCTGATAATTATACAACCAATATATACTTAACATAAAACAAAAAACAATTCAAAAACAAATCAGCTACGGCTCAAAGCTAAAGGTCGCGAAAAAAATAATAAAAAAAACAAAAACAAATCCCCTGTGGTAGAATTTAACTGTATATGACCCATAAAAATATCGCCACCAATAAAAAAGCCTATCATAATTACTTTATCGGTGAGACTTTTGAAGCGGGTATCGCCCTAACCGGCTCGGAGATAAAGTCAGTGCGCGCCGGTCGGGTCTCTTTGGTTGACGCTTACGTGCATCCGGAACGCGGCGAGCTGTGGCTTTATAACACTCATATCGCCCGTTACGCAGCTTCCAGTTATATGAGCCATGACCCGCTCCGACCGCGTAAATTGCTGCTGCACCACAAAGAGATATTGAACCTCACCGGCAAGGTAGCAGAAAAAGGCTTGGCGCTGGTGGCGACCAGGATGTATCTTAAAGGCAGTATCGCCAAAGTTGAAATTGCCCTGGCTAAAGGCAAGAAGCTTTATGATAAACGTGAGGCTATCAACCGCCGCGAAGCGGAAAGAGAACTAGCCAGAACGATAAAAAGCAGGTAGAATATATATAGTACCTTAACAATTTGGGGACGCGTGGTTTCGACAGGGGAGGTACGTTACAGGACTGCAGGCGGAGGTGCCGGTCCCTCCTAAAACCGCTGGCAAAACATAAACGCAGAACCAGTAATGGTTGCAGCCTAACATAGGTTGCCATCCAACCTAACCCCACCCCAACGGGTTGGGATTGGGTGCCGAAAAGTTGGGGTGCCATCGCTTTAATGCCGATAGAAGTGGTGAAAGATTTATCGGCTGGCTGGGCTTAACTCGGTCAGTTGAGGTAAGCCCTGTAAGACTAAAAAGCTGACTAAGCTTGTAGCAAATCCTGGACAGCTTCTTCTGGACGGGGAGTTCGACCCTCCCCCGTCTCCACCAGAAACACAAAAGCCCTGGCCATAATAAGCCAGGGCTTTGTTTGTAGCTAAAAACTTGGACCGGTGTAATAGATAGCGGACCTTTACAGAGTAACTACGAGGTAAACAACTATTTTGTGTCTCTCGTTGAAATTGGCGTATAATAGTAAGAAAGAAAGGAAAAGTTGAAAAAACAGTTTCTACCGACTATATTAATAATTCTCTTGATTTTTCTTGTTAACGCCTGTTCGTGTTCGAGCGAAATTTCAACAACCACAAGTACGACAAACAATGATTTCGTCGACATGCTGACTAGAGAGGGCTACTCACATCCCGAAATACCACGTATTACCTGTGAAGAATTGAAACAACAGATGGACAGCAGCAGTGACTT
>JBGOXC010000238.1:0-2561 GCA_041478935.1 Dehalococcoidia bacterium | reverse complement strand
GCGACGTTAAGCAAGGCGTTAGCCAGTCCCAGCCGCTTGCCGCTGAACCACTCCGCGGTAACCTTGGGCACGATGCTTGGACATGCAGCTGCCATTAGTCCGAAGAGGAACATCGTTGCTGCCATACTTACGAAGTTGGTCGAAAATCCACGTAGCGCGCTGAAAACACCCGCCAGAATACACAATATCGTCAGGGTGCGCTTGATGCCGAACCGGTCGGCAAGTAAACCGCTCGGTAGTCCGATGAATACTCCAGCCAGAGGGTCCATACCCCATACCGCCCCGATGGCTACTACATTTAAGCCAAGGTCGTCGCCTATCTGCTTGAAAAGCACCGGCATGCACAGCCGTGCCGCTCCAGCAATGATGGCATAGGTCAGCATGGTGAGGAAAAGGATATACCATTTATAATTGGGGTTACGCTTTTTTATCATTGAGTTTTAATATTGCAAGAAATATTATAATGTTTGGGAAAGTAAGACATGCTGAATGTTATATTCATCGTATCATTTTCCGGCTGTGCCTGACAATT
Source organism: Dehalococcoidia bacterium (assembly GCA_041478935.1). GTDB lineage: Bacteria > Chloroflexota > Dehalococcoidia > Dehalococcoidales > RBG-16-60-22 > RBG-13-51-18. Next base: position 2,029 of record JBGOXC010000238.1, on the reverse strand, counting down.
TCGTCTTGTTTTGACGATACCTAGTCTGTCTATGTTATAATGTGGCTCAATGACAGTTGCCGTTACCGGCGCTACCGGGCATATCGGCGCCAACCTGGTGCGCGCTTTAATCAATAAAGGTACACCCACCCGCTGTCTGGTGCACATGAATCACCAGGCTATCGATGGACTTGATGTAGAAAAGGTCCATGGCGATATATGCGACCTCGACTCTTTGTGCCGTGCTTTCCAGGGTGTTGACGTAGTCTATCACCTGGCAGCCTCTATCTCTCTTTCCATGGCGGGCTGGTCACGGATGGAGGCGATAAATGTTGACGGCACACGAAATGTGATAGAAGCCTGCCGACGTGCCGGAGTACGTCGCCTCATCCATTTCAGCTCAATACACTCGTTGACGCAGGAGCCTTTAAACATTCCTGTAAACGAAGAACGTCCCCTGGTGACATCACGAAGTTTTCCGCCCTATGACCGCTCTAAAGCTGCTGCCGAGAGAGTGGTACGGCAGGCAATAGAACAAGGATTGGATGCTGTAATTATATATCCGACCGCCGTCTTTGGGCCTTATGATTACATGCCATCGTTCTTCGGTGAAGCACTGAAGTTAATAGCTCAACGCAAGCTACCGGCTCTAGTTACCGGCGGGTTCGACTGGGTGGATGCGCGCGACGTGGTGGCGGGAGCCATGTTGGCGGAGACTAAAGCGCTTGCCGGTTCCCGCTACTTGATATCCGGGCACTGGGTATCTATGTGCGACATTGCGGCGATGATAGAGGAAATTACTGGTGTTAGCACAGAAAAATTCGTTTGTCCGCTTTGGCTGGCTCACCTCGGCGCGCCGTTTATCGAGGGGTTTGGTTATATTAATCATAAGCGACCGCTCTATACCAGTGTGTCTTTACGTGCCCTAAAGAGCAATAAGAGTATTAGCCATGATAAAGCGACACGTGAATTAGGCTACCAGCCCCGACCTTTCCGCGAAACGCTGGCGGATACCTTACACTGGTTTGAAGCAAATGGCCAGCTAAAACTGCCTAGAAAATAAAAACCAGAGAACATCATTGAACGAATTAACGATTTATAACAGCCTGCTCATCGCCTGGTTTGTAGTAGCGGCGGTGATATTTTTAGTCTTGTTTTTCATCGCCGCCCCATATGGACGCCATACACGTAAAGGCTGGGGGTATGCAGTAGGGAATAAGTTAGGGTGGGTGCTGATGGAAGCAGCCGCCCCGATTGTATTTGCAGTCTGCTTCTTCTTCGGCGAAACGAGGACTAATCCTGCAGCCCTGGTTTTTCTGGTACTTTGGGAACTGCATTACCTGCATCGGGCTTTCGTTTATCCGTTTAGTCTACACGGCGCTGCCCATCGAATGCCGCTATCGATTATCAGTTTCGGTTTCTTGTTCAATCTGATGAACGGCTATCTTAACGGCCGTTATGTTTCCCATTTTTCCGGCGGCTATCCGAATAGCTGGCTGACCGACCCCCGCTTTATCATTGGGGTAATTCTTTTTATCACAGGTTATGTTATCAATCGGCAGGCTGACCTGGCTTTACGTGCTTTGAGAAAGCCGGGAGAGTCTGGTTATAAAATATCCAACCATCGCCTCTACCGCTGGGTATCCAGTCCCAACTACCTCGGCGAAATAACTATCTGGATGGGCTGGGCTATTGCCACCTGGTCGGTGGCGGGGCTGGCTTTCGCTTTCTGGACGGTGGCAAACTTGCTGCCGCGCGCCAGGGCGAATCATGCCTGGTACCGCCGTACTTTTACCGATTATCCCCCGGAACGTAAGGCGTTGATACCCAAAGTGTGGTAGACTTCCGGCAACATGTTATCCCCCCCAATATATTCTAGATTAGGCTGGAATTGAGACTAATTGTCATCCAAAATTAAGTAGAATAGCCTATTGACAGTCCGCCATAACAGGATTAAAATATTATTAGCAGTCGGCAAGAAGGACTGCTAAAAGTCGAAAAAGCGATGTTTTAGAAAGAAGGCAGAATATGGGTAAAGTTAAGACTGGCG
>JBGOXC010000193.1:0-3204 GCA_041478935.1 Dehalococcoidia bacterium | reverse complement strand
GGCACCGTTCTGGCCACTAATTCCAACGGACAGCCGGCGCACCAGGCCACGCCGCCGGAGAATTGGTCTTCTGTAGTGAAATAGTCAAAAACTTTGTTTCTTTTCTTTGTCGCTTCTACCATTTTCTTTACCTCATTACTCCATCGGAATCCAGGTTACATCCTGGTAAGCCTTGCCTTGGGCGGCGGCATTTACTTCATCGACCACTCTGCCGATATGCGGGATAGTGATATCCAGGTTCGCTAACCCGTCGATATAGCTCAAAATAGGCATCGCGCCAATCGAGGGAGCGATGGCTTTAAGCTCCATACACATAGGCCCGTACTTCCACCCGAAGCAAACGCTGCGGTCGATAACGCCAACGGCTTTTTTACCCTTGAGCGCTTGGATCAGCCGCTCCTCCGGGAAGGGGCGGAAAAGTCTTATTTTTACGAGACCCACCTTTATTCCCTCATCCCGTTTGGTATCAACAACGGTTTTGGCTGTGCCGGCCGCGCTGCCGGAGGCAACGATGGCGACATCAGCGTCATTCAGGCGGTATTCCTCTATCTGACCACCGTAGCTCCGCCCGAAGTACTCGCCGAACTCTTTATCAATATCATCAACCTTCTTTTTAGCCCTCTCCAGCGCCGCCCAGTGCTTATAGCGGGCTTCCACATAACCCATCTCTATTCCATGTGTGCCGCAGCCAGTGGCAGCGCCGGGGATTATGCGGGGTCGCTGGGGCTGCTTCTTTAGGGGCGCCAGGAAGGCATCCACGTCCGCCTGGTCGGGCATCTCGACGGCCTCGGAGAGGTAAGAGAGATAATAGCCGTCGTAGTTCACCATTATTGGCAATTGGATATCGAAGTCCTCGGCAAGCCGGTACGACATGATAATCTGGTCAATAATTTCCTGGTTGTTCTCGACGATTATCTGCGCCCAGCCGGAGTCACGCGTGGCAATCATATCCTGCTGTCCGGAAGAAACGGCATGAATGCCGGGCGTCTCACGGTTAACGTTTACCATGACTATCGGCGCCCGATAGCCGGATGCCTGCATCATAGCGTCATACATATACACCAGACCGTAAGATGATGTAGCTGTGAAGGTTCGCGCCCCGGCTACGCTGGCCGCCAATACCACATTCATCGCCGAGTTTTCGCCTTCAACTTCAACTATTTCCGCGTCCAGCGAGCCGTCTGCCACGAATCCTGACAATGTCTCCGCCACTTCACTCTGGGGAGTTATTGGATAACAGGCAACTACCTCCGGCCGGCACAATCTGGTGATGTTTGCCGCAGCCACGTTGCCGGTCATGACACTTACTTTTCCTTTTTTAGCCTTCATTGGTAAACTCTCCTTCCGGCTTCATAGTGTAAGCCTGCTTGGGACATTCGTGAGCACAGATGCCGCAGCCCTTACAAAAAGCCAGATTTGCTTCATAATGATCGCCCATGTCCTTCATGCACTGCGGCGGACAGTATAAAGCGCAGAGTCCGCAGTAGTTGCACTTCGATTTATCCAGCACCGGCCGCTCCGTGCGCCAGCTGCCGGTATCCAACACCAGCATCTTCTGGTTGGCGTCCGACCACGGGCTTTCCGTCTTAAAAATCCATTGGTGTTTAATTACCATTTTATTACCTCCACTTCCTTGTAGCCCCGCTCGGCGCTTTTTAGATTCCTCTGGAGGATATCGCCGCTAAAGTAGTCCGGCAGGCAGGCCAGTATCGAATCCAGTTTAAGCCAGCCGGTGGCGGCGGCAAAAGCCCCTAGCAGGCAGGTGTTGGGTATATCCCGTCCTACCTCCTGAACGGCAATCCCGGTGGCGTTAACGATGCCGCCGATTTTAATTTTCTCGTTGGGTTGTTTAGTCAGCTTTTTGGGGCTGTTGAGGATAAACACCGCGTTATCCTGCAGCCCGACAAATAGCGTTGGCAGTGTTAACAAGCCGCGGTCGATTACTATCAGGCAGTCCGGAGTATAAATTTGCGTCTTTTCTCTGATGGGCTTATCGTCGATGCGGGTAAAAGCCACGACCGGCGCGCCGCGTCTCTCGAAGCCGTACATGGGGAAGCTGGCAACATACTTGCCTTCAGCCACGAAGGCGCTCGCCAGCATCCTGGCCGCCAGCACGGCTCCCTGTCCACCCCTTCCATGAATCCTAATCTCTTTCACAGTTACATAATCCCCTCTTTATTCTTATTCAGCGAAGATGTCTGCCGGTTCCGCTGTGAAACCTCTTATTATTGATGTCTCCCATTGGCTGAAGACTTGGCGATTCGGGGCAAAAGGCTCTCGCGTAGGGTTCGCATTGTTTCTACCAGCTCTTCTACGTTTTGTTTATCCAGGCTGGATAAAGCCTCGCGGCTTAGCTCCTGCGCGATTGGACTCAAGCGGTTAGCTTCTTTCCAACCTTTTTCGGTGATGATTACTTTAACCGACCGCCGGTCGTCGGTGGAAGGCTCGCGGCGCACTACTCCTTCTCTCTCCAGAGTGTTTATTACCGCCGTTATCGAGTTCTTTTCGCGGAAGACAGTCTCGGAAATTTCTGAAGGCGTCATCTCGCCGCCGTTTTTAAACAGGGCGCTCATGATGTTGAAGCGGATGAGGGTGGCTTTAGAGCGCTTTAACTCGATTTCCAGATACCGCGCCAGCACCTCGAAAGACATGAGGATGGATAACAGTGTCCCCAAGGGGGTTTTATCGGTCCTTTTACTTACTTCACTGATGGCCATATTCCTCTCCCAAAAAGTTATTGGGGAGTAAGTTCAGAAATGTTCCACCTAGAACTATATTATACCCTTCTTTTTCCGTTGTCAATACATTATTACATTCAAATACCTGCAAATGCGTTATGATTGAGTGTATATAACGGTATATATTTGTTCCATATAGAACAATTTTAGCTTCAATATACCCGAGAAAACCCCCAGTTTTAGCGCCATTTGCCATTGCCGCCTGATTTGAGTATATTAATAGTCAGTAGAAAAACTAGTATCATATTCTAGAGGTTTTCTCAAGGAGTGCGAAATGACCCAGCAGGCACTTTCCGGCATCAAGGTATTGGAATTCAGCGATTTTATCAGCGGGCCCTATTGCGGGAAACTGCTTTCCAACATGGGGGCAGAGGTCATCAAAGTGGAAAAACCCGGACTTGGCGATAAAGCCCGCAGCTGGGGTCCCTTCCCCCAAAACCTCCCCCCTCCCGAGAAAAGCGGACTC
>JBGOXC010000027.1:0-8856 GCA_041478935.1 Dehalococcoidia bacterium | reverse complement strand
TCAAAGATGATTTCACCGGCGGTGATTTTACCCGGCGGGTCGGGGATGAGGCGGAGTATTGAAAGGGCACTTACGGTCTTACCGCAGCCACTTTCGCCAACCAGGGCGATAGTCTCACCACGTTTAACGTTATAGGATACGCTGTCAACCGCTTTAACGATACCGTCTTGAGTATGAAATTGGGTAGACAGGTTGCGGACATCCAGTAAAGGTTGTTGGTCGCTCATCTTCTTAACCTCGGGTCTAGGGCATCACGTAAACCATCGCCAAGGAATGTAAAGGAAAGCATGATGATGCCAATGGCGATCGCCGGGAAAAGAACCAGGTGAGGAGCGGCGAAAATAACGTTATAGCCATCGCGAATCATGGCGCCCCAACTTGGAGTAGGGGGTTGAACGCCGATACCGATGTAAGATAGTGCGGCTTCGGTAAAGATGGCGCGTGGGATATTAAAGGTTACGGTGACAATCACCGGTCCGAGCGAGTTGGGCAGCAAATGGCGAGTGGTAATATAGCCGCCCGAACCTCCTAAAACCCGTGCCGCGGTAACGAAGTCTCTCTGTTTCAATGATAATATTTGACCACGTACGAGACGCGCTACGCCTACCCAGTTAACGAGACCAATGGCAAGGAATATCATATAAATACTCCCACCGAGAATAGAGCGCAGCAATATGATAAGCAGCAGGTCAGGGAAAGCATAAATTACATCAACAAAACGCATAATAAAATTGTCTGTCCTACCACCGGTAGCGCCGGAAAAAGCCCCGAGAGGCAAGCCGATAGCCAAAACGATTAGCTGGGTGAAGATACCCACCATTAACGATGTTCTGGCGCCGTAAATCAAACGTGTCAGAACATCTCTGCCCAGCTCATCGGTTCCTAGGAGGTGTTCACTTGATGGTGACTGGAGAATGGCGTTCAGGTCTTGCGAAGCAAAGTCATATTTACTAAAAAAGGGATAGATAATAGCGATAAGGGCTATCAGCAGAATAAGGACACCGCCAGTTACCGCTAGCTTATTGCGTCGCAGCCGTATCCAAGCATCACCCCAAAGGGTATGATGAGGTCTAACCGATTCAGCAGCTATAGTCATTTATGTTCCTCAATCATAACGTATCCGCGGGTCAATTACCGCATATAAAATATCAACGACGAGGTTGAGACCGGCTATCACGAAACCATAGAAAATAACGCTGCCCATAATTAATCCATAATCCCGGGCAAAAACGCCGTTCACGAACATGCGGCCGATACCTGGTATCGAGAAAAGGTTTTCTATGATAAATGAACCGGAAATGAGGAAAGCCAGTTCCGGTCCCGCCATGGTGACTACGGGAATCAGGGCGTTACGGAGGATATGGCGGACAAGAATGGTGCGCTGTTTAATACCCATAGCCTGGGCGGTGCGGACATAGTCCTGGCGTAATACTTCAAGCGTGCTGGCGCGAGTAATACGCGCGATGAAAGCCGCCGGTAATGTGGCTAGCGCAAAAGCCGGCATGATTATCTGTTGGATGCTTCCCCAGCCTCCAGTTGGCAGCCAGTGTAATTCAACAGAGAAAATGATAATGAGCAGTATCCCCAGCACAAAACCCGGAATACTAGCAAAAATGGTTGAAAAAATGACAGACAAATAATCAACAATGGAGTTTTGTTTTAAAGCCGCCGCCATCCCAAAGGGAATACCGATAAGAATCGCTAGAATGAAGGCAATGACTCCCAACGTAGCTGTTTTGGGTAATCCCTGCAGTATAATTGAGGTAACACTACGGTCTTGAAAGGAATACGAAACGCCCAGGTCGCCATGGAGTATCCCCCAGATGAAGTCCCCGAACTGTGCATAAAACGGTTTATCTAATCCATACTTTTTGTTGAGAGCATCCACCACTTGTGGGGCAAGCGTCTTTTCTTTGTCCCAGGGTCCCCCGGGAACAAGATGCATTAAAGAAAAGGTGATAAAGCTGACAACAAGCAATACGATGATAAGCCAAAATACACGATTGATGATATATCTTGTCATTCTATTTCATCTTATTATGAGGAGAATCAGGGGAGACTTATTTAGTTCCCCTGATTCTCCTCGTAGATACCCACTACGGTTGACGACAGGGTGTTAGTTTAGTTTTCTATCCAGACGTTGGCGAAGAACATATCACCCGGTACATCTCCATCCATACCCGTGTATTTTAAGCCCTTCACATGCGGTTTGACGACGACGAAACGTTCACGGTATTGCATGAAAAGGACGGGGGCGTCATCGACGACCATTGCCTGCGCATCAGCCCAGAGCTGGAGACGCACGGTATTATCGAGCTCGGCCAGAGCCTGAGTGCAGAGGGCATCGAAGGCTGGATTGCTGTAGTTGGTGTGGTTGTTACCGGCATCGGTGCCGAACAATTGGGGTAGCCAGTTATCCGGGTCAGGATAATCAGCGCCCCAGCCGTACCACGCCCAGGTGTACTGTTCAGCGTTGACAGCCTGGGTGAAGGCTTTACGTTCCATCGGTTCAAGAACGACATCGATGTTCAGGTTAACCTTTACCTGCTGCTGCACAAACTGGGCAATTGTTGGGTTGATGCCGGTATCGGCATACTGGAGGCGAAGTTCTCCCACCTCACTGCCATTATTATAGCCAGCAGCGGTCAGGAATGCTTGAGCTTTGGTGACATCGAAGTGATAATCGGCGCCGAGTGTGGCATCATATCCAGGCATGCCCGGCGGTATCCAGCTGTAAGCGGCTTGGCCGACGCCGCCGCGGATGTTATTGATAAACGACTCACGGTCGATGGCGGCGTTGAGCGCCTTACGGAGATTCTTGTTGGTGAACGGCGCAGCATCTACGTTGAACTGGAAGGCAAAGGTTGTTAGTTCTGCATAACGCAGGATTTCTAGCCCCAGTACCGGGTCAGCCATGACCGTACTCTCGGTGCCAGCCGGCACTCCAGCGATATCAACTTCGTTGTTCTGATATGCCGCAAACAGGGCATTGGCATCCGTTATCATGTTAAGAGTAAGTGTGTCGAGCTTGGCCTTATCACCCCAGTAGTTGGGGTTCTTTACGAGAGTGATGTGGTCGGAATGTACCCATTCTGTCATCAGGAAGGGGCCGTTGCCGATATAGTGCGGCGGTTCTGTCCACGTATCGCCGTACTGGCTGATGATGTCTTGTCTAAGAGGATAGGATGGCCAGAGAGCCATCAGCTGTAGGAAGGTGGGGCGGGCAGCGTCAAGTTTGATTTCGAGAGTGTATTGATCAACAGCCCTAACACCAACTGCATCCTTAAGCTGGGCTTTGGTGGCAGCATCTTGATCGATTGCTGAATAATAGGCTTCGCCGCCGACAATACCGAAGTAGAAAGATGTATACTCAGCTGCTAGATCCGGGTCGAACAAGCGCTTGATACTGTAAACATAATCATTAGCGGTGACTTTTGTGCCATCGCTCCAGGTAACATCCTGGTTGAGGTTGAAGGTATAGGTTTTGCCGTCGGCAGAAATACCACCGTTATCAATAGTCGGGATTTCCGTAGCGCCGATAGCTCGCAGTGTTAAATCCTGGTTAAAACCAAGCAGACCTTCAAACACCTGCATGATGACAGTGCGCTCTGTTGACCATGAGGCGCGGTTGGGGTCAATCTGGGAAGGCTCACCAGCGATGTTAACCGTAAGGACTTGCGGACCGGTGGGTGCGGACGAACAGGCAGGCATAACAACAAGACTGGTGATGATGAGAAGTGAGAAGAACAAGATTAAGATTTTCTTTACCATTATCCCTCCTTTGTATTCTTTTAGCGAACCTTATTGGTTTAATTTTTTTACTAATCGTAATAATATGTCAAAAAGATGGTTACAATCCACCTTTGTCGCTTAGAATATTTATTTTTTTATATCACCATTTTAACAGTTTTGAGAAAAAATCACAAAATAACACAATGGAACTCACCTAATTTTAGTGATTTTCCCATTTACTAATACTTTTTGTGAGCTAGCTTAATATATAGTGTCTACGTAAGATTGTCAAGTAGGGACTATTATCTATACATACCTACTAGCGTTCATAACCTGATTTGCCATAGATTTTTTAAAGACTTTTTATATTTACTTGCGACTTGACACCACGGCGCCAGCTGTCTAAAGTAATGGATAAACCGATATATCTTGATAGTAAGGGAGAAAAATGCAAAAAATAACCCAAAACGTCTATGTCGAAAACAAAACGAGCCTCTGTAACTCAAGCTGTGTCGTTACGAAAGAGGGGGTCGTGGCTATTGATACTCCTATGGTGCCGGCAAATGCTAAGAAACACGTGGCGGAAATTTCTAAATTCGGTAAGATTCGTTATGTGATTAATACCGAGCCTCATGGCGACCATATTTCCGGCGACTGTTATTTCGGCGGGACATTAATTACCCACGAAGGTACGCGGGATGCGATACTGGCTTCTAAGGTGGAAGATTTCAAGGCGATGCTCCAGAGGATGGCGCCGGATACTCTGCCGCTGGATAAAGACTTCAGATACCGCCCGCCGGATATTACACTTACCGAGCGGCTTACTTTTTACCTCGGCGACCACACCTTTCATCTTATAAATATGCCGGGGCATACTCCTTATCAGGTAGTCGTTTACGTCCCCGAGGAAAGGACCATCTTCACCTCGGATAATATCAGCCGCGCCATTCCTTTTTTCCACCAAGCTGTTCCCGACGCCTGGCTAAAGACACTTAAAGAATTGGAAAAGTTCGATGTCGATTATGTGGTTCCCGGCCATGGCGATGTCGGCGATAAAACCTGTATTAAAGAAATGTACGACACCGTCACCATCTGGCTTAATACTATTAAGGATGCCATCGCTAAAGGAATGACTTTACAGGAAGTGCAGAGTAAGGTCACTATGGCCAAAGAGTTCCCTAACCTCCCCCGCGATGAGCGTACCAATGGCATCATCCAGATGAATGTGACAAGGCTTTATGAAATACTCAAGAAATAGGGGGAATATTTATGGACCTACAACTAAAAGATAAAGTAGCGTTAGTAACCGGCGCCGGTAGTCAAATAGGTTACGGTAAAGCGATTTGTTTAACTTTAGCGGAGGAAGGCTGCGATATTATCGCCGCGGATATTAACCTTGATGGTGCTAAAAAAACCTCTGCCCAGGTTGAGTCTTTAGGACGTAGAGCCCTTGCCGTGAAGGTAGATATCACCAAGCAGGCGGAAGTTGACGCGATGATTGAACAGGCGCTTAAGAAGTTCGGCAGGATTGATATCCTCGTCAATAATGCCGGCGCCAGCAGCGAACTTCGTCCATTTATCGAAATGACCGAAGAGGATTGGGAATTCGATATCGGCGTGAACCTGCTTGGACAGATGCGAGTCGCCCGAGCGGTATTGCCCCACATGCTCACCCGTAAGTACGGGCGCATTATAAATACCTCCGGCGGACAGGGTTTTCCCCTTATTTCTATCTACGGGGCGGCTAAGGGAGGCGTCGTACAATTTACTAAAGCCTTGGCGAGAGAGGTTGGCGATAAAGGTGTTATTGTTAATGCGGTGGGTCCCGGGCTGGGTAAAACAGGTCTTGTTTACCGCGCCCCGCGTGAAATGCTGGAAGGAGAAAAACAGGCTTCGGTTTTAAAGCGTCTCTGCGAGCCGGCCGACGTAGCACCGGTGGTGGCTTTCCTGGCGTCGGATAGGTGCAGCTATATGGTAGGGCAGCTTATCCAGCTGGGGACGTCTTAGAATTTAGCTGTTTTTATTTTTCGAACGGCCATCCCTTGACGGGCATGTTCCATTGTGTCAAGAAATCTCTAAAGTCATTTTTGTCGATACGGAAGTGCCCGCTGGGCAGGCGGAAAGCCTTAAGTCTTTCACTTTTTATCCAGTCGAGCACAGTGCTCTTGCTAACCTGGCAATAAGCGGCGATATCCCCTGATGTTAATCGCACGTTTTCTAAAGAGTTCTTTTTTGACATAATTTTCTCCTTAGCGTAAATATTGGCGCAATATATATTCCGTCCTTTTTCATCAAAGTAGCCGATTTACGCGTACGATAGGAATGATAAGGATTATTTCTCACAAAGACATCACAAAAAACATGGGAAATATCACAAAAAAGTCACAGATAGTTAATTTCGTTCCTGATTCATGCGGATATTTGTTGAATGATTATTCCGTCAGTGTTTGACAGTACGTTATATTGTTGGTAATATAAAGCATTTGGAGTATTTATTAAATGCCTAAAAATTTTAAATCTGATAACACAATACCTGAATTCGGTGTGAAACACGGCGCTCGCTCCGGCCATAAACCAGAATTAGGCATTGTTTTAAGAAGCAAGGTCTGGCTGGAGAAAGATGGCAAGTTATTTGTGGGGTGGGGTAGGGCAACATTGCTGGACCGTATTGATAAGCTTGGTTCGATATCCGCCGCCGCCCGCTCCATGAAGCTGGCTTATCGTAATGCCTGGCTCTGGGTTGAAGCCATGAACCATCTGGCGCCAACCCCTCTAGTCATAAAATCCACCGGAGGACCTAACGGCGGCAATGCCCGCTTAACCGATGAAGGGCGCCGCATCGTAAAAGAGTATTTAGACAAGCGTGCCCAAATAAGGGATATTCTCAAGTAGTAAAAATCCGCAATCACACAACATTAAGTCAACTTATCCCCCAACCTTATATTCCTTTTTACGTTATAATAAGCAAGACACTAAAAACCTAGGAGGTCTTTATGAAAAAGCTGTTATTTGGCTTGCTAATTATTTTAATTCTTATCGGGGCGGTTGGTTGCGGGAGCGGCGAAGCAGTAAATGAAGGAGTTAACGGTTGGGATAACGATGGCTCGGGCCAGCAGGTAACCATGACGACAACACAAACGGTTGGCTCAGGTATATACATACCCGCACCGGTCACTATATCACCCGAGAAAGGCGCGTTCTCTGGTGACTCGACTGCTACTACTGACCGGATGGTTATCAGGAATGCTTATCTCACTATTGTTGTCGATAATATTACTTCGGTAATGGCACAAATAACTACTCTCGCGGCAAACTACGGCGGTTTTGTCGTCAACTCCAATATCGGCGAAAACCAGAATCAACTGTACGCCTCCATCAGTTTCAGGGTGCTGGCCGAACGATTTGATGATACGATAGCCGCGCTACATAACCTGGCTGTAGATGTTAAATCGGAATCCACCACCGGTCAGGATGTGACACAAGAATATACCGACCTCAACTCTAGACTGCGCAATCTTGAAGCCAGCGAAACGCAACTGCTGGAGCTGATGACGAAGGCTGGGTCGGTAGAAGAAATCCTGGCAGTGCAACAGCAGCTAACAAACACCCGCGAGCAAATTGAACTTATTAAGGGACAGATACAGTACCTAGAAGAAAGCTCCAATCTGGCTCTCTTTAATATAACCCTGGAGCAATCCAAACTGATTGTAGATTTCACCGCTGAAACGAGGACGATTAAGGCGGGGGCGAGTATTCAGTTTCATGCAAATGTTACCGGCGGTTTTTTCCCTTACACCTATGAATGGAGATTTGGTGACGGAGAAACCAGCACTGAGGCAGAGCCTGTGCATGTCTATAATTCCGAGGGCAATTTTACCGTTACCCTTAAAGTTACCGACGATAAAGGTACGACCGCTGAATACACCAGGGATAATTATATCTCGGTATTGGCTGGTTGGAGCGCCGGGAGTATCGTTGATAGCGCTTGGAATGCCTTGGTTGGCTTCGGACATGGCCTTTCAGCCTTCTTCATCGGACTGGGCATCTTTAGTCCCATCTGGATTATCATCCTGGTGATTCTGTATTTTGCCTGGTGGCGGCGCAGGAAGCATAAGAAGGCTTAATCAGGCTGAAGGTTAGTAAGAATATAATAAGAGGGGGGCGCTAGCCCCCCTCCCTTTTTCTCCTAGGCAGTTAGAAGTTTTAAAGCCTCATCTCCACCCACCCCCTCAACGATGATGCTTTTATAGCGGCTGGTTTGACCTTTAACGATTAATACGGCAGACTTTTTAATCGCCAGTTTTTCCGCGAGAAAATCAATAAGCTCTTTATTGGCTTTACCCTTTTCCGGCGGGGCGGCAATCTTTACATATAAGACACCGTCTTTCACGCCGACTATTGCATTGCGGCCGGCGTTGGGCGTGACTTTTATCGCGAGGCGGGCATCGCGTCTGTTTGTGCTCAAGTGATTTCTCGACGGAAATAATTACAGCTAGTCTCCAGAAATCCTGCCGCGGCCCAATAACAATAATGCGATAGTGCAAAGCATTAGGAACCCCGCCATGGCCATCCAGAAAGACCAGGTGAGATTAACGCTAAATATAGGTTCGGAAGATATTTGCAGGATGTTAACTAAGCCTAATCCCATGCAGATGATGGACAATGTCGCGAGAATTACTGTTAATACTCCCATACTTTAGCCTCCTTGTCGCGATGATATATAATAATGAGGTCTGCCGTAAATACAGCTTCGTTTGGAGATAATATAACATGAAATTGCTAAATAATCTATATTTTTACCCGGAGCAGGGGATGCTGGATAGCAACACCTATATTATTAAAGGCAGTCCGGGCATCATCATTGACCCCGGCAATACGAAGTTTTTAGCCACGCGGGTAGGCATGATGCACCAAGACGGCATTGACCCTAAAGATATCGGGATAATCGTTAATACTCACCTGCACATCGACCACCGTACCGCCAACGAGGCTTTTAAAAAGTTATCCGGCGCCAAAATTGCCCTCCACCCGGTCCAGAAAAAGAACTATAATTTGGTGGTGATTGACGCCGATAGGCTTTTAGGGGTCGAGCCGGTGGAATTTAAGGAGGACTATCTTTTAGAC
>JBGOXC010000052.1:0-6816 GCA_041478935.1 Dehalococcoidia bacterium | reverse complement strand
ATATTGGCGTCGCGCTTACGGGCGTGTTCCAGGCTTTCTAAGATAAGGACAACCGCCCCCTCGGAAAGGATAAAGCCATCCCGGTCTTTATCGAAAGGTCGCGAGGCTTTTTGCGGGGCATCGTTCCGGGTCGAAAGCGCTTTCAGCTGACTGAAGGCGGTCATGCCCAAGGGGTTGATAATCGCCTCGGCGCCGCCGGCAATCATGACTTCCGCGTTGCCGAACTTAATGTATTCCGCGGCTAAACCGATGGCGTCCGACCCGCTGGAGCAGGCGGATGTCATGCACATATTCGGTCCCTTCACACCTAACGCGATGGAAATCTGGGCGGCAGCGATATCCGCAATCATCATCGGCGCCAAGAAAGGGCTGACCCTGTCCGCTCCCTTTTCCACCAGCACCCTGGCTTGCTCAAAAAGGGTAGTTAAACCGCCAATGCCGCTTCCGATGAATACGCCGATATCGTTCTCGTTGGTAGCATCGATTTTCAGGTTGGCGTCCTTGACTGCTTGGTAGCCGGCGGCGACCGCCATCTGCGCAAAGCGGTCCATGCGGCGTGCGTCCTTGCGATTGATGTAGTTCTCCGGATTGAACCCCTTGACCTCGCCGGCGAACTTGACCTCAATGTTCGTTGTGTCAAACAGCGTTATATAATCTATGCCAGATTTTCCGGCGATGAGCGCTTCCCAGGTTGTTGTCATATCCAGCCCCAGCGGCGTAATTGCGCCGATGCCGGTAACTACAACTCTTTGGATTTGACTGTAAGTGATAAAGACCTCCTTGCATTAATGCGGGATGGAAAGAAAAAATATTGAGGAATTACACTTATTTTTACCACATTTTACGCTTATTTTCAAGTTTAGCCAACTACCTTTGACCCCATCCAGCAATGCAAAGTATAATTTTTATATACCTCCATTAATATGAAAGAAAAAACACATCGTCCTACCGTCGCTCTAGACAGCCTTGGCTGTAAGCTTAATCAGGCGGAAATCCAGTCTTTCGCCCGCCAGCTTGAAGCCGCCGGCTATAAACTAGTAGGCGTTAACTCTAAAGCCGATATTTATATACTTAATACTTGCACGGTTACCCACGTCGCCGACCGCAAATCGCGCCACCTCTTGAGAATAGCGCGCCGCCGTAATCCTGCCGCCTGCCTGATCGCCATTGGTTGCTACGCCCACCGTGCCCCCGCCGAACTCGAAAAAATCGATGGCGTCGAGCTTGTTCTCGGCAATGACCGTAAAATGAATCTGCTCAACCTATTAAAAGGCGTTAACAGCCCACGGCAGACCGCAGCACCCCCCTCTGGACCCCACGCTGTTCGACGTACCCGCGCCTTTCTTAAAATCCAGGACGGCTGCCAGAACTTTTGTGCCTACTGCATCGTGCCCTACGTTCGAAGTCGAGAATATTGTGTGGCAGTGGATACTATCCTGGCTTTAGTTAAAGGCTTTGTGGCTAACAGCTACCGCGAGGTCGTCCTCACTGGCACGGAAATCGGCGGTTATAAAAGCAATGATGTCAATTTAGGCGGGCTTATCCAGCGTATCCTCGCCGAAACACCCCTCTCGCGCCTAAGGCTCTCCTCACTCCAGCCTCACCACATTTCCCCCGGCCTTATCGAACTCTGGCGGAATGCTCGTTTGTGTCCCCATTTCCACCTCTCTCTCCAGAGCGGCAGCGATGCCGTCCTGAAGAGGATGAAGCGCCGCTATTCTGTGGCCGATTACCGTAATACCGTTAAGCTTATCCGCGGTGCAGTGCCGGATACGGCGATAACCACGGATGTTATCGTTGGTTTCCCCGGCGAGACCGATGCAGAGTTTCAAGAAACTCTCAACTTCTGCTGCGAAATACAGTTCGCCCGTATTCATGTCTTCCCCTTTTCCCCCCGCCCTGGCACGGCTGCTGCCACGATGCCGCAGCAGATTTCAGACGCAGTCAAAAAAGAGCGCAGTAACCAGATGCTTACTTTGTCTAGAGAAAGCGTTAAAACTTTTCAACAGCGGTTTATCGGCAAGACGATGGATGTCCTCTGGGAGCAGCAGTCCCAGGGTGTCTGGTCAGGTCTTACCGGCAACTATATCAAGGTCTATGCCAGAAGCAATAAAGCTTTGACCAATCTGATTACTCCCGTTAAATTGGTGAAACTTTATCGTGACGGCATTTACGGCGAGATTTAAAATATTTATTTTCTTCTTGTTGAGGGTGAAAGTGTTTTTGTGATACGCTAAATAGGGAATATGGAGGTCTAAGATGGCTGCTAAAATGAATCTGGAAGAGTTTTCTAAGACAGCAGAAAGAATCCGGGCAAAAGCTAAAGCGGAAGGCCGACTGCTGGACAACCCCTCCGAGGAAGTCCTGCGAGCGTTGGTAGCTAAAGAAGAAACCGTCGTTAAGACAATCTACAATAACTTTGTGGCAGAGAGCGAGCCGACCTCCCGCTCGCAGATGTTTACCAAAAACAGCGTGGATGATAAATTCGGCGAAGATGAATTAAAGCTCCTGCAAAACTGCGAAAAAGCCCTGGCTAAAGAAAAACTGATTTCTATCGACCGCATTGTGGGCAACCCTGATAGCGATACGGTTGTCCGTCTTATCGTGCCGGTTAAGTTTGCCCATGTGGCTTACGGCGGCAAGAACCTCTTTGCGCCGGTGTATAAGCCGGTAAAAAAGCCGGACTATCAAATTGTCTTTTTTGGCGATGCCGCCTGGCAGACCAACAAGTCTAAACCCCTCCCCCAGAAGGATATCACCATTCGCCTGGCTTTCCTCGATGACGGCCGGGTAGTGAAAATCATCCGCAACAGCAACTATATCGGCGAGTATAAGAAGGGCGTTTTTGCCTCCGAGGACTGGGTGGCTAAAACACGCCGCGGCGGCATCTTCCTCCACGCTGGCTGCCGTGAGGACTACCTCCAGACGACGCACGGTGGTTATAAACCGGTGCGTACTCTCCTTATCGCCTTGAGCGCTAATGGCAAGACCACCACTACCTGTAAAATCCTGGCGCGTAAGGGGATGGAACGCTCCTGGCTCATTCAGGACGACGGCGGCACGCTAATGCCGGACGGCTCTTTTCACGGCTTTGAGGCCGGCGGCGTATTTGTCAAAACGGAGGGCGTTAATCCCGGCGAGCAGGTGGAAATCTTTTACGGTTTATTGAAAGCCGAGACGGTTTGCGAGAATGTCTGCGTCAAAGCCGACGGCGATTTCGACTTCGAGAACTTCGAGCGCACGTCCAACGGCCGGGCGGTGGTCTTAAGAAGGGACTTTATGCACGCCAGCCCTCAAATTGATGTCGAAGCCATTAATAATATCGTGCTTATTACCCGCGGTCCAACCATTCCCGCCATCTGCAAGCTGAATCTCCAACAAGCGGCTGCTTTGATGGTGCTTGGGCAGGCGATGGAATCCTCCGCTGGCGACCCCACCCAGGCGGGTAAAATTAGGACGGAGTTCTTTTACGACCCCTTTGTGGCTGGCGATAGGGCGCAGCACGCCAACCGCTTTTACGATATCCTCCAGAACCTCCCCCGCATGAACTACTACCTCATGAACACCGGCTCGGTCGGCGAGGGCTACCACTTTAAGGATATTGATGTTGCTCATACCATGAGCATTCTCGATTCCCTTCTGCGGGGTGGACTTGAGGACTGGGTGGATTCCCCCTCCGGCTTTAAAGTCCCCGCCGCTATCCGCGCCGTAGATGATATCCTGGTCCACCCGGAAAGGCTCTACTCCGCCGCCGAGTACGAGCAAAAGCAAAAAGAGCTTAACAAAATCCGTTACGACGCCATTGAGAAAATCGGCACCGGATTGAACGCTAAAGTGCGCAAGGTCTTTGGGAATATGAAATAGCTTAAGTTTTTACGGGATATTAAAATGCCCCCTTCAAGGGAAAATGGAGGGGGCATTTTTTTACTGAGAATTAATGTTATTTTAAGTTTCCACTTTACTTATTAGATTGTAATGTTATAATAGTATCACATTTTCCGATAAACGAGGCATCTATGGGCAAAAAGGAAGAACATCCCAAGCTTTTTATATCATACAGTTGGAGTAACACAGCTCATGAACAATGGGTGATTAACCTTGCCTCTCAATTAAGAGAATCTGGGGTTGACGTGATACTTGACAAATGGGATCTAAGAGAAGGACATGATGCCCTAGCTTTTATGGAGAAAATGGTTACTGATCCAGAGATAAAGAAGGTTGTAATAATAAGTGACCGCATATATTCGGAAAAAGCAGATGGACGAAGCGGAGGAGTTGGAACAGAGACACAGATTATATCACCTAAAATTTACGAAAAAGCTGACCAGAATAAGTTCGTAGTGGTAATATCCGAAAAAGACGAAAATGGTAAACCTTACCTTCCTACATATTATAAATCTCGGGTCTACATTGATTTAAGTAATCAGGATGTCTATGCATCCAATTTCGAACAATTGCTTAGATGGGTTTATGATAAGCCTTTATATGTAAAACCAGAGATTGGAGAAAAACCCTCCTTTATATCAGAAGTTAATCCCATTTCCCTTGAAACAACAACTAAATATCGAAGAGCTTTAGATGCGATACGTAATAATAAAGAATATACAAAGGGAGCATTGGGAGATTTTCTTACCGCTTTTTCTGTGAATCTGGAGAAGTTTAGAATTACTGATAAAGAAGGTGAATTCGACGAAAAAGTAGTGGATAACATTGGGAAGTTCTTGCCCTATCGGAATGAAGCAATTGAGTTATTTTTGGCTATAGCACAGTATTATAATAATCCAGAGACAATTCATCAATTACATAAATTTTTTGAAAATCTAATCACTTACATGAAAAAGCCCGAAAGCACGGGATCTTGGTCTGAATGGGATTTTGATAATTTTAAATTCATTATACATGAACTTTTTTTGTATTTAGTAGCAATTTTACTTAAATATGAATGTTTTAGTTCAGTTTCCAATATATTATCACAGTACTATTATGTTCCTGGGAATTCCGATTATGGAAAAAATGTAATGGTACCTTTCTATGTGTTTTGGGAATATTTAAGATCTATTGAGCATAGGAATGATAGGCTCAAACTTAGGAGGTTATCTCTTCACGCTGATCTATTAGAAAAACGTTCCAAAATGACCAGTATTGCGTTTCTTCAACTAATGCAAGCAGATTTTGTTTTGTTCATTCAAGATATCTTTGAAACTCTGAAAGTTGGTAATAGCCAACATTGGTGGCCTGTTACTTTGGTATATTTGGAAGGATATAGTAGCCCTTTTGAGATATTCGCAAGAGCCCAATCTAAGGAATACTTCGATAAGTTAAAAATCATATTCAATATGGAAGAAAAAGATGAATTTTTAGTTTTATTTGATGCTTTTGAAAGTAACAAATTTAGAGTACCGAGATGGGATTTTTCATCTTTTTATCCGAAGGGTTTACTCGGATTTGATAAATTGGCTACAAGACCTTAACTATACCGCGCCTGGAGGGATTCGAACCCACGACCCCCGGTTCCGAAGACCGATGCTCTAGTCCGCTGAGCTACAGGCGCATGCAAGTTAAGTTAAATTATATCACATAAGAGGAACAAATCAGAGGGGTTGGCGATAAAATCAACGAATCAAGTGACTCCAGCATCGTTGTTTCTCTTCTTTAAATAGACTATATATAAATCCCTCGATGTTGATTCCTTAGACGCTAGTTTTATATACTATAATAAGAGGTGAAAATATATATAACCAACAACCGGGACAAACTCAAAATAATCTGGTTGGTATTCTTGGTGTTTATTGGTGTTTTTACTATTAGTAGTGCCCAAAATACCACAGACGTTCGTTAATTTACATATTGATTAGTAGTTTAACCGTTATCATAGAGAGGAATCCATGAAAAAGATAAGAATAGATGCCTTTATTGGGATTTTACTTATTATCTTGTTCGTTGTGGTAATGACACCACCAGGACTCGCAAAGGTAGAAGCTACTTGAGGCGGTAGTGAAGTTCAGCTGACCGTGTATGTCAGCCAGAGTGAAAGTGGCACTGTTAGAATAGGAGATATAACTCCTTCTATATACCCTGCTACTGCGAATTTTACTAACGGTACAACTGTTACTTTTGAAGCGATACCGGTGGCTGGTTATCGTTTTGATGGCTGGATGGGAGACATATCTGGCAACACCAACCCCGCCACAGTGGTAATGGATTGTAATAAAGTTATAACTGCAAACTTTATTAGGATAGTACATACACTCACGATTCAGGTTAGTGGCAATGGAACGACTGTTCCGGCAAAAGGCACGTATGATTATTCCGAGGACACGATAGTGGAAATCAATGCCAATGCAGATGATGGCTGGTACTTCGATAACTGGACTGGTGATGTGATAAGTCCAGATTCAACCAACACTACAGTAATCATTAATTCCGATATAACTATAACAGCCAATTTCACTGAGAATACGACTTCCTGGCTACTGATTGGCGGTATTATAGATGGTGTTTTAATCTTAGGTGTTGTTATCCTCTTGGTTTTAAGGCGGCGAGGCAACATGAAGCTCCCTGATTCCAACCATTGATATAACATGAACAAAAAGCCCGAAATTATGTTGGCTGGGGGAAAAAATTGGGGTGAGTGGAGGGATTTGATTACTCCCGCAAGGAGGAACAAATGGGGTGGGTGGGGGAGTGGCAGTTGGGTTGAGTGGGGTGAGTGGAGGGATTTGAACCCACGACCCCCGGTTCCGAAGACCGATGCTCTAGTCCGCTAAGCTACAGGCGCATGTATTCAGCTTCAATCTTACCCTATGATAGCCTTTT
>JBGOXC010000009.1:0-11338 GCA_041478935.1 Dehalococcoidia bacterium | reverse complement strand
TTCGCTTTAGGCGTGGGCGCGAAAAGATAATCTGAAAGATGGTCGGCAAGAAGCCGGTTAAGCTCCTCCGGCATGGTGCGGTCGTAAGAGCGTAGCCCCGCTTCCACATGGCCGACCTTGATGCCGAGTTTCGCCGCCGCTAAAGCCCCAGCGAGGACGCTGTTAGTATCGCCTTCCACAAGTACAAGCGCCGGTCTTTCTTTAAGGAGTATTTTTTCAATGCCGATAAGCATCTTCCCCGTTTGCTCGGCATGAGAACCGGAACCGACGTTTAAATTATATTGTGGTCGGGGAAGCTTCAGCTGGTCGAAGAAGACTTTATCCATCTGGTAGGTATAATGCTGGCCTGTATGAAGCAAAAAGAAATCCGCCCGGTTTTCCTGATATATTTTTATCAGCGGAGCCATCTTGGTGATTTCCGGGCGGGTTCCTAGTATAACCGCAATCTTCATCTTTTATAACATCAGGATTTTTTCAACCTGATTATGTTTAATTATAGTTTGCTGGCTTAAAACAAAGCAAGCATTAATATAAATGAGCTTTTTACCTTTTTCCTAAAGCTAAAAGCCTTCTTACTTTGCCCAGCCGTTGAATCAGGGCATTATAGACAATATGGCGCGCCTTGAGAATCTCCGCCTCTTCCGCAAAATCCGGCTTGCTTTCTCTACCCCCGAAGCGGTTTTCCATATAAACCCGGGCGATATATTGCACCGCTTCGGCATCCCGGGGCAAGGCTTCGACCAATTCGGCGGTAAACTCCAAAGGTGTCTGTTGTGGCTTGGGAACCAAGCCAACCATCGCAGCTAGTCTACACATATTGACATAGGCGCCGTAGGCTACGGCATTTCTATCCACACGCCACAGCCAGCGGAAAGAAGCCGCCCGTATCAAGAGGACTAAACCTATTATCAAAGCGATTACCACGGCAGCGATAAAAATAAATAGTAGCGCGCGTCCCAGCTTGCCGATAAAAGATACAGTATCCGTTTCAGCGGCTGTATTTCCCGCTAGCTGATCAATATTTATGTTCCCTATGTTATATATCGAAGGGGGCGGGGTCCCTTGCCAGATATCCCATTGTGGCGACGCAGCGATTGCCTGACTGGATACCCAGGGCGTGTTGAGCGACACGAGACTTGCCGGACCGGCGGGCGTTGCTTCAACATCCACCCAGCCATAGCCGGAGAAATAGACCTGCGGCCAGGCATGATAGTACTTATCCCGTATAAGGTATTGCCCGGATGTTTTGCCGGCGTCGCCCGGAAGATAGCCTACGGCAAGCCGCGTGGGGACGCCCACCGAGCGGAGCATACACGCCGCCGCCGAGGCAAAGTGGAGGCAATAACCGCTTTTTTGCGTGAATAAGAAATACTCCACATTGTCCACCCCTTCCGGCGCGGTATCAACTTCCAGTCTATAAGTATACTGCGCTAGATAAGTGAGTATAGCCTTCACTTTGGTGAAGGGTGTCGCGGCTTCCCGGGTAATATTTTCGCTCAACAGCCTGATATCCTCAGGAAAATCGGCCGGCAGCTGAAGGTAGGTCGACTTAACGTCGCTCGGGTAACTGCCTATGGCTTCGGATAATTCGCTTTCGGTCGGCATGGAAACATATGTTGTAACGATGTATCGCTCGCCAGACTCGAGCATACGCATGGTAACGATTGATAGAACGTCCTTCCCCATGTCAATGTTCAGCCTGACCGGAACATCCGAAGATATGAAACCGCCGTTAGTAAAGAGGACATCGGTACGTACGCCGGTAACCACGGCGTACTGCATCGTTTCCTGGTTAGAGGGCGTCACAGAATCTGTCCAGGGCGTGTTCGCTTCAAGCGAAATTCTACTGGCGAGACTATTCGTCCAACCCCACGATTCATAAGTATCGTACGCATTCATCCGCCAGTATGAGGGACGCTCGGAAACGATAACGAAGTCAATATCATCTCCTTGATTACAGGCTGGTCTAAAGGCTAAATCTTCCAGGATGCTCGCGGTGCCTGAAGAATTTTTGGATGGCACCGAGCTGAATATATTAATCTTAGATTCCAGGACATCATTCTGCCAAGGCATGCTGGTGGTTACCCAATTCTGTAGACCCGTAGCGCGTGCCTGCGGCGTTACCCAGGAAATCGAGGCAGCTATTGCGGTAATACAAATCAGTGAAATCCCCAAGTAAAGCAGACTGCTCCCGGAGTAATTAGCGGAATGCTCCGCATTAGCCGACCGCCCCGTCATCCGCGTCACAGCGATGAACAGCGTAGCAGCAAAGAAAAACAATATAAAGTAAATATAATAAGAATCCGGCAGGTTGCTCAGGTTAAATAATATCACCACCGTCCCCAACGCCACCGCCACCCAAGGATTATTCCGCCTCAAGACAAACCAGGTTGAAACATAACCGATGAGCCATACCACGAGAGTAATAAAAACGACGAAAATAATTTTATCATCGCCGGGCAAAGGCATTTCTGCACCCTGCCACCATGACTGGAAGATGTTCAGTAAATGAGCGAATTTAGACGTCGTTTCCGATGGCGCTAAACAGTTCAGGGTTTGCCAGAGGGTTACTAATAAGCCCACGGCCACCAGCAGGATATGTTTGAAAACCCCCCAAATCCGGATTTTTACCAGGACAAAGGTAATTACCACAGAAAGCACCAAAACCAGCGATAGCAGCGGCTGCGGTGTAATCCAATGGGCTAACTCGATGGATAATACTGCTATTTCCAGCGTAATGAATAGTAAGGCGGTATTTACCCACTGCTGCCAGTTGCCCCACCTAGGTACGGCAATGCCCGGTTGAGTCGGCGGCGCTTTTGGCTGCTTCACCCGAGAAAACCAACCTTTTCTTTTCGTTACATCATCGTTCATAGTTATCGTGTTGCTCCTGTGTACCCAATCGGGGCGAGCAAGTACCGGCTATCCAGCGCTCTAGAAATTTCTGCTCCCCGCCTGACGAGGTATGAGTGAATACCGCCGGTAACCAGGCTGCGGGCTATTTCCGCCGCGCTGGTTTTACCGCCAAAACTGGCGGCATCAAGCAGGACGGCGGTAACCACTGTGCCGCGATTAACCATACGCCGCAGCGGGGCTTGGATGTTAGCCGAAGGGCTGATGACGACGATAGCAGAGCCCGGCTCAAAACGCTCTTCCTGCGCCGCTATTAAACCGTCGAGAGATAACGTGCTATCGGCTTTGACTACCGCCAGAGCCCGCATGAGCTCCTGCAGATGTTCCTCGCCAGTCTCGGGAAGAAATAAAAAAGAGCGTTCGCCGGAAGCCATAAAGCCGACATTTTTACCCTCGTCAACGTATTTTTTTGCCAGCGACGCAGCGATATTGACAGCATATTCCTCGGTAGTTTCATCGCCTTTGCCAAAGTGTGAAGCACTAAACATATCAAGGACAATCCAGATATCCTTATAAGCAACAACGGCTCGTTCCGGGTCGTACTCTTTCACCATGAGACTGCCAGTATGGGCAGTGGTATGCCAGTGAATATTGCGGAGGCTGTCGCCGCTTAAATAATCTCGAACACGGGCGGCATTAGTGCCGGGTTCGCTGGTGAACCAACGACGCTTGCTTGGTCCAATCTCCTGCCGGGGCAGCACCTGGAAAAACGGCAGGTTGATGGTCGTAGGGAAAACGGTGATGCTTTTACTATCAATGATTTGTTCCTTAACGGCAAAGAACCCGAGCGGGTCAGTCATTTTCACGACCAGCTTCCCCATATCGTATAAACCCCGTCGCTGACATATGCCTTCGGAATGCCAGCTATAAGTCCCTTGTGCCGGCAGGTGAAAAGTGGCTACGCTTTTATAACCGGGGAAGTCGGCATTTTCCTTCACCTCAATTAAGGCGGTGGGCAATCTGCCTTTATTAGTAAAAGTAATTTCTTCTTCAAAACGGTCGCCCACCTGGCAATACGAGGATAGTCTCACCACCCGACCGTCAATATAACGGACGTTAATGCGCATCCAAAAATAGCTCATCAAGAGCAGCGCCGCCAGGAAAATAAAAAGTCGCCATAGCATGGTTGAGCCCGTGGCTAAGGCTGCACTTAAAGAGAAAAACAGGATAACAATTACCCACCAACGAATTTTCATTTCTTTTTAACCAGTGGAAAAATGGGGTATTTTTTCCTTTTATTCCAGTTGTTTATTTATTAGGCAGCGCACCGGGCACGGGAATAGTGGCTAGTATCTCGGCAATAAAGGTACGGCTGTCCTTGCCCTGTGATTGGCCCGCGGAAGAGACTAAAGAACGGTGAGCTAACGCTGGTTCAGCCAGGGCCTTGATGTCATCCGGCAAAACATAGTCTCGCCCACTTAACAGGGCTCGCGCCTGGGCGGTGCGGAAAAGCGCCAGCGAGCCGCGCGGAGAAGAACCAAGATATATTGATGGATGATGGCGCGTCGCTTCCACTAGAGTGACGATGTATTGCTTCACAAGGTCGCTCACATGGATTTTCTTCACCGTTTCCTGGATCATAAGAATATCAGCCGCTTCGACGACCGGGCTGATTTGTTCAATAGGGTGAATAATCTGCTGCCTCTCGATAATAGACACCTCTTCTGCCGAGGTCGGGTAGCCGATGTTAATGCGCAGCATGAATCTATCCAGCTGGGCTTCGGGGAGGGGGAAGGTGCCTTCATATTCAATAGGATTTTGCGTGGCGAGGACATGGAAAGGCGAGGGCATCTTATGCGTCACGCCGTCGACGGTAAGCTGCCTCTCCTCCATCGCCTCCAGTAAAGCCGACTGCACCTTAGGTGTGGCGCGGTTGATTTCGTCCGCCAGGACTACCTGCGCCTCGATAGGACCGGGGTGAAACTCAAAGTCGCGGGTTTTTTGATTATAGATGGTGACGCCGATGATATCACCGGGGAGCATATCCGGCGTGAACTGGATACGTTTAAAGCGGCAATCAATCGATTTTGCCAGGCTGCGGGCAAGCATCGTCTTACCCAGACCGGGGGCATCCTCAATCAGGAGATGACCTTGGCTGATTAAAGCGATGACCGCCAGCTGCACCACATTCGACTTGCCGACCATCACTTTTTCAACGTTTTGAATGATTTTTTTGGCTAACTGTTTAGCCCTATCGAGTTTTATTTCTGTTTTTTCCATCCGCCCGTCCTGATGCTGATTTTACGTTAGGTGCTTCTAATCTGGAGTATATCATAAGAAAAAAGCAAAACAAAATACTGCTATAGTGTATTACCGATAAAATACATGGCCGACCTGATGCGTGGCACCCTCACCGACCTGCCGGTTAACCTGGGGCTGGCTTTCTCGGTAGTGGGGGCATGGTTCGCGGGTGGATTTATTTTAACTTACTTCATGGTCAGGCGCCGGAACTAACCGTCATTTTTCATATATACCCCTCTTTCGTTAACCGCTTTCCACAATAAATCATTATTATCTAACATTTCTACATCCAATTTGACAAAGTCAGGCAGAAGTAATACATTCTGGGCAAGCGGGCAAAACCACCCCGCCTTTTCATCGTTATTAACGAAGGAGGATATCGATATGTCTACCTGGCATGAGTATGTGCAAAAAACCGGCAGGCTTCCGGAATGGCCCTACCCGGTTAACTACGGCAAGATAAATGAAATCACCGCCGACGTACTGGTCATTGGGGGAGGGGTGGCGGGGCTGCAGGCTGCCATCAACGCCGCCAGGATGGGCGTTAAAGTAGCCGTTCTGGAGCGGGGGCACGCTAAGCGGAGTGGTTCGGGCGGCGCGGGAGTCGACCACTGGCACGGAGCGGTAACGAATCCCTGCTCCAAGGTGACGCCGCAGATGTATACTAACGCCTGCTACGATTCTATGCGGGGGTGGACGGGGGCGCATGTCCGCTACATCATCACCAAAGAAAGCTGGGATACCTTGCTGGACTGCGAGAAGATGGGCATCCAGATAAGGGACGCTAAAGATGAATTTAAAGACGCACCTTTCCGCGACGAGAAAACCAAGCTGATGTTCGCTTACGATTATAAAAACAGGCATGTCATCCGCGTCTGGGGCTGGAACATCAAGCCGAAACTATATGAAGAAGCCAAGCGACTCGGCGTAAACATCCAGAACCGATTGATGCCCACCGCCCTCCTCACCACCGGCGGCAAACAGGGTTCAAGGGTTGTCGGCGCTACCGCGGTTAACACCCACACTGGTGAGTTCTATGTCTTTAAATCTAAAGCCACCGTTATTTGCACCGGTGGGTCGGGACGGCTTTTCACTTTCGAGCCGGAAGTTACCGCTTCCAGCTCGATGGCGGATATGAACTCCGCAGGGGTGGGGCAGGCTTTAGGCTGGAAGGCAGGGGCGGAATTCGTCTGCATGGAGGGGGGTGGACCGGGACGCCTGTCCGGTCACGCTTACACACCTTACAGCATGGCTAACACGCACAATACTTATCACGGCACACCGATAGTTGATGCCGACGGCAAGGAAGTGCCTTGGATAGATGTCTTCGGCAACGAACTTAAAACCATTGATGATAGATTTCTGCCGCATCAAGGGCAGGACTTTATCCTCGGCGAAGGCATCGGCATCGGACCTTATTTACAGCAATTCCGCGGCAACGACCTGACGCGCGACCTCGTGGAGCGTATTCGTAAAGGAGAATTCAAGCTGCCGCTCTATGCCGACTTTACCCGTCTATCGGCATTGGAGCGGAGGTGCATCTTCGGGATGATGGTGGGGAATGAAGGCAAGACCCGTATCCCCATTTACGATACCCTGACCAAAGCCGGCTTCGACCCGGATAAAGACCTCTTCCAGGCGCCGGTCACCCCGCCGGAGGGTTACGCCCACGCTAACTTCTGGGCTACGGGCGTTAATACGCCGCCGAGTATACGCAGTCTGGGTGGGGGCGGCTTTTTAACCGACTGGGATTTAGGGACAAATCTGGAGGGGCTCTATATCGGCGCGGGGGGCAACCTCTTCGGGGGTGGCTGTCACGGCGAATCACACACTACTGGCAGGTACGCCGGTAAACACGCCGCTGCTTACGCCAAAACCGCCCAGGAACCAGACGTCGACAAGAACCAGGTGGAAAAGGAACGAGAATTTGCTTATAACGCTACCCGCCAGAGCAAAGAGGGTAACGGCTGGAAGGAAATCAACGTCGCCATCGCCCGCATCATGCGGGATTATTGCGGTAGGTATAAGAACTCGACGACGCTTAACCTTGGCTTAAGGCTGCTTAACGAGCTCAAGACCACTGAACTGGCCTCGGCTTACGCCTCTAATCCGCACGAGCTGGGGAGACTGCTGGAATGTCAATCTCTGATAACTTTAGGAGAGCTGGCGATGAAAGCCTCGCTGGAACGTAAAGCGTCTAACTCCATCCTTGATTTCATCCGGCTGGATTACCCCGCCATGGACCCGCCGGAATGGAATAAGTTGCTACCCATCCGCCAGGAGAATGATAAAATCAGGGTACGGGAACTGCCATTGGACTTCCACCTTAAAACGCCTTATGCCGCTGACTACGAGGAGAACTACCAGAAGCACACTATAAAATAATGACTAATATTCAGGAGATACTGCAATGACTGATAAAGCGTATATGGTGCCTAATCCCCCCACCCCCAATAAAGCCGTGGGGTTTAATCCGGATATCTGCATTGGCTGCAATAAATGTGTTGAGGTCTGCCCGACGGACGTGATGATGCCCAACCCGGAAAAGAAAAAACAGCCTATCGTTGTCTACCCGGAGGAGTGCTGGTACTGCGGCGGCTGTGTGGAGGAATGCCCCCGCCCCGGAGCCATTACTATGTTCCACCCCACCCAGCAAAGAATTTCCATGAACTGGAAGCGTAAAGCCACCGGCGAGCTTTTCCGCCTGGGCATGAAAAATCCGCCGCCGCCTAATACCAGGCCGCCATCGGGGGAATAAACTTAAATGAAAAGGGGAGTACTTTTTATTACTCCCTTTTAGCGCTCTTTTCGCTTTACGGCGAGGCCGAAAAGTGCTATAATAAAATAGCCAAAATAAATTCATATTAAGAACCTTAGTTCTATTATTGTTTACACTTCGCACAAGATGAAAGAGGGTCTTTGATGCCGGACGTAGAAGAACCGAAAAAACCAAAAACTATAAAGAAAAATAACGCCGCGGAATATAATGCGGAAGATATCCAGGTGCTTGGCGGCAGAGAGGCTGTCCGCCGGCGTCCTGGCATGTATATCGGCAGCACCGACCAGCGCGGTCTGCACCACCTTCTCTATGAAATCGCCTATAACAGTATCGACGAGGCGATGGCCGGCAGCTGCGACCATATCGTCGTTACTTTAAAGAAAGACCACTCGGTCAGCGTCATGGATAACGGACGCGGCATCCCCGTAGACATCCACCCCACCACCAAGGTCTCGGCGCTGGAAACAGTAATGACGGTGCTCCATGCGGGCGCCAAGTTCGGCGGCAAATCTTATACGGTTTCCGGCGGTTTACACGGCGTGGGCGCCTCGGTAGTTAATGCCCTCTCCGAATGGGTCAGCGTCGATGTCAAACGCGATGGCAAGATTCACCATCAGGAATATAAGCGCGGTGTACCCGTGGCGCCGGTTAAAGTAATCGGCCAAGCGGAAGGCACCGGCACGACGACCACTTTCCTTGCCGATAAACAAATTTTCACCGAGCTTGATTATGACTTTGAGACCATTTGCGAACGCCTGCGTGAAATGGCTTATCTTAACAAGGGCGTAGAAATATCTATTATCGATGAAATCAATGACAAAGAAAAGACTTTCTATTTTGAAGGCGGTATCGCCAGCTTTGTGCGGCATCTTAACCGCAACCGCATCGTCCGTCACCAGCTGCCTATCTATATTTCCAAGTCCGTTAACACCACTACCATCGAGGTAGCCTTGCAGTATAACGACAGCTTTACCGAGTCCGCTTTCAGCTTCGCCAACTGCGTCAACACCATTGATGGCGGTACTCATTTAACCGGCTTCCGCTCCGCCCTTACCCGCGTCCTCAATGATTACTCGCATAAAAGCAAGCTGATCAAGGAAGACGACCCTAACCTCACTGGTGAGGACGTGCGCGAGGGGCTAACCGCTATCGTGAGCGTCAAACTTGCCGAACCGCAGTTTGAAGGTCAGACCAAAGGCAAGTTAGGCAACATTGAAATTAAGAGCCAGGTGGAGAGCGCCGTTAATGATGGTTTGAGTCTTTACCTGGAAGAGCACCCGGACGACGCCAAGAAAATCATCGAAAAATGCGTCACCTCTGCCCGCGCCCGGGAAGCCGCCCGTAAAGCCCGCGACCTTATCATCCGTAAGAGCGGACTGGACTCCGGCACACTGCCCGGCATCCTTGCCGATTGCTCGGAAAGAGACCCCCAGCAATGTGAGCTTTTCCTGGTGGAAGGTCCCTCCGCCGGCGGCTCGGCCAAGGAAGGCAGGAACCGCCGCTTCCAGGCGATATTACCCCTGCGCGGCAAGATACTTAACGTAGAAAAAGCCCCGCCGGATAAAATGCTGGCTAACGCTGAAATACGCACTATGATTACCGCCATCGGCGCCGGTATTGATGATGATTTTGACCCGGAGAGGATCCGCTACCACAAGATAATCCTCATGTCCGATGCTGATGTCGACGGTGCACATATCCGCACGCTACTACTCACCTTCTTCTTCCGCCACATGACCAAGCTCATCAACGCTGGCTATCTGTATATCGCCCAGCCGCCCTTATACCGCATCAAGACCAGCGAAGGCGTTAAGTGGGTCTATACGGAACAGGAAAAAGACGAGACGCTGAAGAAAAGCACCTCCAAAAAGACGGAAATCCAGCGCTACAAGGGCCTTGGTGAAATGAGCGCCGAGCAATTGTGGGATACTACCATGGACCCGGCTAACCGTACTTTGCTTAGCGTCAGCATTAAGGACGCGGCCGAAGCCGATAGAACTTTCCAGATGCTGATGGGTGATGAGGTACCACCCCGTAAAAACTTTATCCAGGCGCACGCCAAGTACGCTACGCTGGATATTTAGGTTCGTTTAAGCAGGCTTTCAACTATCTTTGCGGCATCGCCGACAAATTCCGGGCATTTACTAACAAACAAACCCTTTTCGCGGGCTTCCTTTGCTTTTTCCGGTATGCTTAAGTCGTAACCTAAAAGCTCCGTGCAATTAAGAGCGCCGTGTAGTTCTTTGAACTTGCGGTTGAATTCGTTAATCAAGGCGCCGATTTTTTCCATGCTCTGCCGCGGATTTTCTTGAGAAACAGGATTTGCCAGCCCCAACGCCATATAAGCCCCGGTGACCGCCCCGCAGGTGCTGTTGATATGCATCCCGCCCCCAAAGCCCTGGGCGATGCTATAAGCGGTATCTTGCTTTAGTCCGAAGTCCTCGCTGAATGCTGTCAGCACGGACTGGGCGCAATTGGCTTTTCTTGATGCCATGGTCTCATGGGCTTGTTTAACTCTATCCATAATTGTACCTCCCCTGAATCAGCGAGAAGAACTCGGCGCGGCTAACAGCATGAGTTTTAAAAGCCCCCCGTAAAGCTGAAGTAATAACATTACTGCCGGGCTTTTTTATGCCACGCATTATCATACACATATGTTCCGCCTGGATAACCACCCCGACACCGGAAGCTTTAAGACCGTTATAAATGATATCCGCTATCTCGGTGGTCATGCGCTCCTGCACCTGCGGCCGGCGGGCGATTGTCTCTACCACTCTCGCCAGTTTGCTGATGCCCACAATACGCCCCTCTTTATTGGGAATATAGCCTACGTGGGCGACGCCGTAAAACGGCAGTAGGTGATGCTCGCACATGGAGTAAAACGGTATATCTTTAACGATCACCATCTCACGGTGTCCCAGCTCGAAATCTACCCCGAGGTCGGCTTTAGCGTCTTTGCCGAACCCGTGGAAAAGCTCGGCATACATTTCTGCCACGCGCCGGGGCGTGTCCTTAATGCCCTCGCGGGCAGGGTTTTCGCCAATAGCTTCCAGAATTTCTTTGACCGCTTTTTTTATCTTTGCATCATCAATCATGTTCCACCTCCTTTTTATCTCCCCCAACCCAACGCCTTTTCCACGGTTACAATATCAGAGGGAAGCTCCATTATCTTCGGAGTTTTCTTTAATGCGGTCTCGGTATCTTTAAGTCCGTTGCCGGTAACCACGCAGACGATGACTTTACCGGCGAATTTTTTACCTTTACTCGTGAGCTTGATTAAGCCTGCCAGCGGCGCCGCCGAAGCCGGCTCCCCGAAAACCCCCTCTTTCTTGGTCATCAAATGGTAGGCGTTCAGAATCTCGTCATCGCTTACCATATCGATGATGCCTCCGGACTCATCTCTAG
>JBGOXC010000130.1:0-4539 GCA_041478935.1 Dehalococcoidia bacterium | reverse complement strand
GTCCATGACCACCCCCATGTCATGCTCCACCAAAACGATACAGCTTACGCCGTCGCGGAGGACGGGGGTATTGGGGTAGGTGACACCCTGGCCCTCAAAGATATCGATAATAAAGCGAGCGATATCTTCTTTTTCTTCCAGGTTCATGCCAGCCATCGGCTCATCCAGCAGGAGAACCTTAGGCTCCAGCGCTAAAGCGCGCCCCAGCTCTACGCGTTTACGCATGCCATAGGGCAGCACGCCAACCGTCTGCTTGCGGATGGATTCAATTTCCAGGAAGTCGATAATGTCTTCTACGGTTTTGCGGTGGATGATTTCCTCTTTATGCGCCCAGCCGAAGTAGAAGGCGCTAGCGATAGGATTCTGCTTCATCAGAACGTGGCGGGCGGCGAGGATGTTATCCAGCGTGCTCAATCCTGTATATAGCTCAATATTCTGGAAGGTGCGGGCGAGCCCCAGTCGGGCGGCTTTATCCGGGCGTATGCGCGTGATTTTATGCCCGTCGAAGGTGATTTCGCCATGCTGGGGCTTATAGAAGCCGTTAATACAGTTCAGCAGGCAGGTCTTGCCAGCGCCGTTAGGCCCGATAATCGCCAGTATCTCCTTATCCCGGACATTAACATTGATATTGACGAGAGACTTAACGCCGCCGAAGGATAGAGAGAGGTTTTCTATCTTGATTCTGACGTTAGTAGTGCGTTTTTTTGAGCGACTTTTTTTGGCTAATGTCATTTCTTTTTCAATAATTCATCACGGTATTTGGTTAATTTGGAACACTTGGCGTCTTTACAGGCGAGTGTCTTGCCCTTTTGTTTACTCTTCTTTTTTAGCTCTTTTAGAACACTCTTGTTGGTTTTAGCGTATTTCTGGCTGCCGGAGCACTTGACGGCACCATCATGATAAACGATGATGGTTACCTCATCATCTACATCGTCACAGTATATCGTGGTGGCGGTTACTTGCCAGTCAACCATATGGATTTATCTTACAATTATTCCGAATGTAATTCAAACGGAAACTCTTGATATTGAAGGGTCATCAAGGTAAAATATTGGGGGCAGTGGGGCGGAGGTAAGCCACGCGGGCTCGTAGCTCAGCGGCAGAGCGGACGGCTCATAACCGTTTGGTCCCAGGTTCGATCCCTGGCGAGCCCACCAAGCCACATTAAATTCAGCGAGGTGTTTAACGATGAAGGTTTTAGGCATTGTAGGCAGTCCGCGTAAAGACGGCAATACACAGATTATGATTGAAGAGGTTCTTGCCACGGCAAAAAAGGCTGGTGCGGATACGGATATCTTCCTCGTCGCTGGCAAAACGATTAACGGCTGCGATGGTTGCGGCGCCTGCGCCCAATCTGGCGGTATCTGTAAAATCAAAGATGACATGCAGGAGCTGTACCAGAAAATGGAATGGGCGGATGCCATAGCCTTCGGTAGTCCTGTCTACTTTAACTATGTTACTGCCCAGGCTAAAGCCGTTATCGATAGGACATTCTGCTTTTTGTTCAGCCACAAGTTGTCTGGCAAGGTAGCTGCCCCCGTTCTTTCGCTCCGCCGCATCGGCGCCGGACAGACCAGAGTCCAGGTGCAGGGCTGGTTCATTACTCAAGGCATGGTTGCTTTAAGAGGAGCAATAGGGTATGGGCCGGGAAAAGGTGAGGTACGGCAGGGGGTTGGGGGAGGCATTGGAACTACAGCTATAGAAGAATGCCAGGCAACAGGTAAAGAAATCGTCGACTGGCTTAAGAAACTTAGTGTTAAATAACAGCGGTAATTTTCCATTCGACCATACAAATCCTATCTTTGCTCAGCGGCAGAGCGGACGGCTTATATCCGTTTGGTCCCAGGTTCGATCCCTGGCCAACCCACCATAAATCAAGAATCAATCCCCAAAATCCAAATCTCAAGCCTCTGTAATCGATTTCTGGCGACATTTTCTCCTTGACTGGCCAGGATATAATCAAGATGGGTAAGGGGAAAAACGTGGACGCAATATATCATAAGTTATTATGGTTCATGGGCTTTAAGACCGGTGAACACGTTAGCAACATGCTAGCCCGGCAAAAGAAGAGGTTAGGGAAGTGGTGGTGGATATTCCCCATAACGACGGTAATCGGGACGCTGGCGCTTTTCTTTTTTGAAATCTGGATGATGGTACACGTGGCGGCTTTTAAATTAGAAGAAAGCTAGCGTAGACTTAAATTTGAGGCTAAAGAACCAGGTTAAGCGAAGTCCTGTGTTATTATGTCAAATATACTGCTCTACGAACACTACACGACATAACATATATTGTGCGCCCCAGAGTTTTGAAGCTTTTGGGTTTGACATAAAGGTATGGTTTTTTTTATTGAGGTTCTAATGATACAGAGACCGATACAGCCCTGGCAATCATATCTAAAAGCTTTGGCAAACCCCAGCCTTTGGCCGCGGAAATAATCACCGTGCTTTCATCCGTGGCGATACCGAGGGAGGTTAAAACGCTCTCAACACCCTCCTCGCCCGGCGTAGGTTCGCTGGGAAGGAGCAAGTCAACCTTATTCAATACAGTAATGCGTTTTTTGTCTAAAAGTCCAAGCTCACCGAGGATTTTTTCCACCGCCTGGCACTGCTCCGGCGCGTCCGGCGAGGAGACGTCAACAACATGCAATAGGAGGCTGGCTTCGGAAAGCTCCTCCAGCGTGGCGCGGAAGGCATGGATAATAGTTGGCGGGAGCTTGCGAATAAAGCCTACCGTATCGGTAAGGAGTATGGTGTTATTACCCGGCAGATTAAGCCGGCGGGTGGTCGGGTCAAGCGTGGCGAAAAGCTTATCATCTACTAATACATCGGTTTTACAGAGAACATTAAGCAAAGTGCTTTTCCCAGCGTTGGTATAGCCCACCAGCGCCGCTACCGGTACGCCAGTACGCTGCCTTTGCTGGCGATAGAGCGCGCGTCTACGCCTGATTTCTTCCGTTTGCTCTTCCAATCGCCGGATTTTATGTCTAATCAGGCGCCGGTCCGTCTCCAACTGGGATTCACCGGGACCACGCGTGCCGATGCCGCCACCCAGCCTTTCCAGATGGCTCCACTGGCCCGCCAGGCGGGGCAACAGGTACTGGTGCTGGGCTAGCTCCACCTGTAAGCGACCCTCATGGGTTCGGGCGCGTTTGGCGAAGATGTCCAGAATCAACGCTACACGGTCGATGACCTTGACATCAAGCTCGTTTTCCAAGTTTTCTTGCTGTTTTGGCGTCAATTCATCGTCGAGGATAAGGACAGTATAGCCTTTGGTGCTTTTTAAAGCTAAAAGCTCAACTATCTTACCCTTGCCGACATAATAATCGTGTGAAGGCGCTGGCAGCTGCTGGACGATTTTACCGACAATTATCGCTCCGGCGGACGTAGCCAATAACGCCAGCTCCTCCAGGGAATCTGCGGCAATTTGCCTCTCGCGACTCCCTTTGCGAGATACCGCTATCAAGAGAGCCTTTTCCGTTGCCGGTTTGGTGATAATGATGTTTTTAGGTATGTTTTACTCCTGAAATCATGATTATGTCAATTTATACTTCGGGGTGAGGTGGCGGGTATTACGCCACCCGGAGAGCCTTGATAGCCCTTTAACCAACGAAACATCGGGGATAGTCAGCGACAGTCTAACGTATCCTTCGCCGCTGGGGCCATATCCTACACCTGGGGTAACCGCCACGTCCACCTGGTCCAATAAATCGGCGGTAAAATCTACGGAATTATAGCCATCCGGGACCTTCGCCCAGATATAAAGACTCGCTTTAGGCGGCGTTACCTGGAGCCCAATCTTATTCAGCACCTCGACAATCAGGTCGCGGCGGCGCTGGTAGATAGCGTTGTGCTCCGCCACAATGTCCTGTGGGCCGTTCAACGCCTCGATAGCCATATACTGGATAGCCTGCGGAATTCCTGAGTCCAGGTTCGATTTTAGCGTTCTTAAAGCCTTGATAGCGTCGGCGTTGCCCACCGCCATACCGATACGCCAGCCGGTCATATTATAGGTCTTAGAAAGAGAATGAAATTCAATCCCAACTTCTTTAGCCCCAGCCACCTGCATAAAGCTTACCGGTATATAGTCGTCATAAGCTACCTCGGAATAAGGGCCGTCATGGCAAACCAGGATATTATGCTTTTGGGCGAATTCCACAACCTGCTGGAAAAATTCCAGTCCCGCCACCGCGCCGGTAGGATTATTAGGATAGTTCAGCCAGAGAACCTTGGTGCTTTTCAGGATGAAATCCTTGACGCTTTGAAGGTCGGGTAGAAAGCTATTTTCCGCCTTTAACGGCAGATAGTAAGGTCGGCCACCCGCCAACTGCGTACCAACGGCGTAAACGGGGTAAGCCGGGTCCGGCACCAGCGCGATATCGTTAATATCAATAAAGCAAAAAGCGATATGACCGATGCCTTCCTTGGAGCCGATAAGCGGCAATACTTCAGTATCGGGGTCAAGGGTTACGTCGAAGCGCTTTTTATACCAATCGGCAATGGCGACATGCAACTCCGGCAGCCCGGCTGATTCCGGGTAGCG
>JBGOXC010000060.1:0-6546 GCA_041478935.1 Dehalococcoidia bacterium | reverse complement strand
CGTTATAGAAATGGCGCTGGAAAACGGCATCAACCAGGTAGATGTCTCGCCGTTTTATGGGGATGCTGAAAAACACCTGGGCTCGTGGTTTAAAAGACACGGCAAACAGTTTTTCTTAAGCTGCAAGACCGCCGAACGGAAGAAAAAAGGCGCGTGGGAAGGCCTAAAAAGGTCGCTGGAAACGCTGCACGTTGACCATTTTGATATTTTCCAGCTCCATGGCGTCGATGATATCAACGTCCTCAAGGCTGCCCTCGGTCCCGACGGCGCGATGGAAGCCATCCTTGAGGCTAAGGCGCAGGGTCTGGTGCGCTTTATCGGCATCACCGGACATAATCCGCCCGTGCACAATCAGGCGCTACAGCTTTTTGACTTTGATACCGTGATGTTTCCTTTAAACCGGGTGCACGCCGCCCACCCTACCGACTGGAATGATTTTAAACCGCTACTAAAGACCGCCCGGCAAAAGGATGTGGGTGTGATGGCGATAAAGTCCATAGCCAAGCGTGCCTGGGAAGGCGAACAGGCGAGAAGACACCACAACACCTGGTACGAGCCTTTTAATGATGCTGAAGAAATAGAAAAAAGTTTGCGGTACACCTTGAGCCAAGATATCACTGCCGCCGTACTCCCCGGGGAGCTATCAATCTGGCCGATAATGATAGATGTAGCCCAGAGATTCAAGCCCATGACTGCTCAAGAGCAGCGGGACGCGATGGCGCACGTCAAGCAATATCAGCCGCTGGTCGGTCCGCAGATGGACTAGTTTATAGAACGAAACATCTTCAAATCGCGCCTGCTAATATGCTATTCCGGTTTCTTCCATAGAGGGGTCGTCTGTTGCGGATTCACCTGTTGCATATGGGAGGGAGGCATCTGCCCGGGCGGAGGCGGCGGCGGTCCCTGTTTGGTCTGGAGGGGCTTGCAGATTATCTCCGTGATATGCAGGTCAGCCAAGTGTGTTGAAGTGGAGGCGATAGCCACGACAGCGGTATCCGCGCCCCTACCCGAACCACTGACCACGACAACCTGCTCCCCTATTTCCACATGCCCGGCGTCGGCAGCCATTAAAAGAATTTCCACGCAGACTTTCATTCCCTGGCAGAAAGTGCGAAGCAGGTTAGCCATGATGGTGGGTGTATCTACGCCATAGAAACGGTCGGTGTGAAACAGCATCGTACCGAAGTGGACGACATGCCCCTGCTTTTCCAACTCCGTGACTAATTCCGGCGGGAACTTCATGCCCGCGAAGCCGAATTAATGCGGTATGACCACCATTTTGATGCCGCTCTTCGCCCAGAGTTTGGCGGCCTTGCGTGCCGTATCTCCCCGCGTTGAGGCAAGAACGATCTTCTTAATGCCGCGGGCTTTGGCTCTTTCGCCCGCCAGTTTTAAAGTCATCTCCGTGTTTTCAATGCCCGGCTGCTCGTAATAGACTATCTTTTCTTCCATAGTAAAGACTCCTTTTTGTTCGAGGGACTATTTTATCTATATTATCACATTTACGTACAATGCAGTCATGATTGACATTTTGAAAACGAGTATAATATAATCTCTATAAATCTTACGGGAAGGGATTATATCCAGTGCATCTGAGCATATTGGTTAAGAGCAGCCGGATAAATGTAATAAACATTGCCATATTAGCCGGCATGTCACCAAGGGCTCAGTGTGCCTTGCACGCTCCGTTATAAGTTAAATTTTGACCGGAAACACATTTGAGCCCAGGCGATAATCCTGGGTTTTTTTATTTTCAGGAACAAATAACTTAGAATAAAAAGGAAGAAAATATATGCTTAATGTTTTTAACATATCAAAATCATATAATGCGCAGTACCTCTTTACCGGCGTTACCTTTAACGTCGGCATGGGCGACCGCATCGCCATAATCGGGGCAAACGGCTCGGGGAAGACCACGCTGTTTGAAATCATCGCCGGCAATATCACGCCGGATTCCGGAAGCGTTGCCGTGCGCCGCGGCACCACCATCGGCTATCTGCAGCAGGATATCCAACATGCTTCCAACCGCCAGCTGCTGGAGGAAGTCGTCCAGTCCGCGGGCGACATCAACAAACTAGCGCATAAACTGCAGATGCTCCAGGAAGAGCTCGCCGAGGAAAAGGATGAAGAAGCAATCGCCACACTCATGCGCGAGCTGGGCAACGTCCAGCACGAATTCGAGTCGTCCGGGGGGTACAGCGCCGAGCATGAAGCCAAAGTCATCCTCGCCGGACTGGGTTTTCTCCCGTCCGATTTCAACCGGAAGCTGGTTGAGTTCAGCGGCGGGTGGCTAACGCGGGTCGAGCTAGCCAAACTCCTCTTTCTGAATCCAGACCTGCTGATACTGGACGAGCCGACCAATCACCTCGACCTGGAGACGACGCGCTGGTTTGAAAGCTATCTAAAGAACTACTACGGGGCTGTCCTAGTAACCTCGCACGACCGCGCCTTTTTGAACAACGTCGTGAAAAAGGTCATCGCTATCGAGCAGGACGAAGTCGTCTTTTTCCACGGTAACTATGATGGCTACGTAATCGCGCGAGCAAAAGACCTGGAGACCAAACAGGCAACCGCCAAACGACAAGAACGAATAATAAAGAAAGAGACGCGCTTTATCGAGCGGTTCCGCGCCAAGAACACCAAAGCGACGCAGGTACAGAGTCGGATAAAAAAACTGGAAAAAATTGAACGCATCGTGGTGCCAAGGCAGACCAAAAAGATAAAATTCTCCTTCCCGGAACCGGCACGCAGCGGGCATGTGGTAATCACGCTGAAGAATATCGATAAGTCTTACGATACCAAGACTGTCTACCGCGACCTCAACCTAGTGCTCAACCGGGGCGACCGGGCGGCGTTGGTGGGGCCGAACGGAGCGGGGAAGACCACACTACTTAAGATACTGGCGGGGGTGCTGCCCTTTGAAAAGGGTGAGCGGATTTTGGGCCATAACGTCACAACCGCCTATTTCGCGCAGTACTATATTGAGCTGCTAAACCCTAAAAACGCGATTATTGATGAGCTGCGACTGGTAGCCCCGGATGAAACCGACCAGCGTCTGCGGGGATTACTCGGGGCGTTTTTATTCAGCGGGGAGGATGTACTGAAAGAGGTAGCGGTGCTCTCCGGCGGGGAGAAAACACGCCTGGCCATCGCCAAGATGCTGACGCGGCCGGCTAATTTCTTGCTGCTGGATGAGCCGACCAATCACCTAGATATACCGTCACGCGAGATCTTAACGGACGCGCTGGACGCCTATACCGGCACGATATGCTTCATCACCCACGATAGGACACTCATCCGGGAAATTGCCAACAAAATCATCGAGATTAAAGAGGGCAAACTGCGGATTTTCAATGGCAATTACGATGAGTTTTTAGAAACGCAAGAACCGCGTGTGGATACCGTCCCCGAAACTTTAAGGGCGATTAGGGAACATGCCCCAACCAAACAAAAAGAGCAACAACGCGGGCGAAAAACGATAGAAGCAGAGTTGAGGAACGAATTTTACCGCAAGGCAGCGCCGGTGAAAAAAAGCATTGCGGAAATTGAGCAGAAGGTCGCTGAACTGACGGCACGTCTTGAGGAAATAGAGTCGCTCTTCGCCGACCCTGACCATTATAAAGACGGCAATAAAGTGGCAGAGGTCAACCGGGAATACGTTAAAGCCAAAGAGTCCATCCGCGCACTGACAGCAGAGTGGGATAAGCTAACAGCGGAGGCGGAAAGGCTAAACAAAGAACACGAGGAAATGAAAGACAACCTTTAGTTGGCACTACCAGATTTACTTCTAGTTCTTTAGTTCGTCCTTGATTACGTGCTCCTCGACAATCCACAGCTTGGGCGGACTCATATCCGCTATCTTTGCCCAGTCCTCGAGCAGCGGCTTCGCTTCTTTTGTTTTACCAAACTCCATCGATTTCTGATAGCTTTCCAGATCGTCATACCAGGTCTCGATAATGCCGTCTCCATCATACTCATGCCCTGGCATTTCTATAAAGTGGTTCTGGATGTATTTCCTCAAGCCGGGGATGGTTTTGGCTACCAGCGGGCCATGCACATCCTTCCAGTACCTATAAAACTCCTCCCGGCTGATGCCCGGTTTCCTCGTAACAATATTCATAACTTTAATCATTTCGTTTTCTCCCTGTGTGCATAATATTCACCGCGTTATCCTAATGTCAAATTGATTCATGTTTCTACTTCAGAGTACAATGGACCTAAATAGTATAACTTTGATATAAATTCTAGGGGGAGCGCTCGTGACAACATCAGAACCCCGCAAAGCCAGTCCATTCGCCTTCGGTTTAAGGATATTAAGCTCGCTTAGCAATCCCTCCTACCGTATTTACCTAGCGGGGACGATTGCCCACTTCGCCGCAATGAGCATGGGGATGGTGTCCAGTCCCCTACTTATCTACCGTCTCACCGATTCTAAAAC
Organism: Dehalococcoidia bacterium; assembly: GCA_041478935.1. Lineage (GTDB taxonomy): Bacteria > Chloroflexota > Dehalococcoidia > Dehalococcoidales > RBG-16-60-22 > RBG-13-51-18. The sequence continues at coordinate 2,108 of JBGOXC010000060.1, read as the reverse complement.
CCTACTGGGAACAATGTCGCTGGTGAGCGCCGCGCCAATGATTCTCGTATCCATTTTTGGCGGCGCTATCGCCGACAGGATGCCCAAGAAGAAACTAGTTCTCTTCGGCCTCTCCAGCCTGGCGATAGTCTCCATATTAATCGGGCTAGCTCTATCCACAGGCACCCTTAATCGGGAAAGCCCCGACTCGTGGTGGATTCTCTTCGTCTCCTCGGCTATCCAGGGGTGCATTATGGGGATGATGATGCCCGCCCTCCAAGCCATCATCCCGGAAATCGTCAACCGCGACCAGCTGATGAATGCCATTGCCCTGAACTCCACGGGGATGAACGTTTTAAGTCTGGTGGCGCCCGGTATCGCCGGTTTCATCATCGGCGATTCCAATTTCCAAGCCGTGTATTTTACGATGGCGGGTCTTTACATACTCGCCGCTTTTTTCTTCCTATTTGTCTCCGCCAAAGGGCAAATAATCGCCAGTGGTAACAAGATATTAGAGGATATCCAACAAGGCTTTTCGTATATCAGTAAGGATTCGTTAATACTGCTGGTGTTGGCTTTTACTTTAATAGTTACAGTACTATCTATGCCTTACCAGCAGCTTTTACCAATTTTTGTTGACGATATTCTAAAAGTGGGGGCGACAGGGATGGGCTTACTGATGAGTGTTTCTGGCGGCGGCGCCCTGGTAGGCTCGCTGATTTTAGCTGCCATGCCTAATAAAAAACGTGGTATGTTGTTACTTTGCAGCGGCATCCTCTCCGGGATAGCTTTGGTGATATTCTCTTTCTCTTCTCATTTATTCCTTTCACTGGTCTTTATGTTCTTTATCGGGCTGGCGCAGACATTCCGGATGACCATCGGCAGTTCTATACTGCAAGGCTATACACAGGGGGCTTATATGGGGCGGGTAATGAGCATCCTTAATATGCAATGGGGATTTATGAGCCTATGTACCTTTTTCGCCGGAATCATTGCCGAGAGGGTTGATGTGCAATGGGTGTTGGGCAGCCTGGCGATGCTGCTTATCGCGACATCGCTGGTCTTTATATTCTCCTCAACTAATATCAGAAAAACCGATTAGCCTTTTTTAAGGAGGCACAACCATGATTAAATCAATAGTGGTCGCCCACCGTAAGGCTGGACTAACACGCGAGGAATTTAACCAATACTGGCTAGAAAAACATGGACCACTGGCGGCTAAATTGATACCAGGTGTTAGAAAATACGTGCAGAATCATTATGTTGCCATCCCGGGTATGGAATATGAGGGTGACGGCATCGTAGAGATGTGGTACGACGACGTGGAGGCATGGCAAAAATCCATGCAAGCCGTACAAGCCTCTAAAGAGCTGGCACAGGATGGCGCTAAATTTTGTGACTTGCATAACGCCAGCGTGTGGATAGTGGAAGAACACGTAATAAAATAATTTAGCGATGGCGGGCAAGTTTAAACCACCGGGGCTTTAAGGCTTTCTCGCTTACATCACATCTACTTCAATTGCTAATATTCGTGGTAATATTTTATAATCTCAACATGCAAAAAATATACGGCTCTGATGATTTAGAGTAAGAAGGAGTTAAATATGCAGATTACGGGAGTGTTTATATTTTTATTTGTATGGCTTTTAATCCTGTGGGTAGGCTCTATTACCCTGGAGGCAACCGGCATGGAGCGGTCAAAGGCTCGTTTTCAGGCTCTTTCTGCGCTTAGCGGAACAGGGTTTACCACCAGGGAGGCGGAGGATATAGTTAACCACCCAAAACGCCGCCGGATAGTCTCCTGGCTGATTTTCCTGGGCAGCGTTGGACTTACGGCTTTTATCGTTTTAATGATTCTCTATGTGCGCGCCGGAATCATGGCTCCAACGATGACACATATCGGGATTATCGCAGGTTCTATCGTTCTTTTTATCTTGTTGATCTGGACCGGCATCATTAGCAAGCTGACCAGTGGTATTCTCAAATTATTCCATAAAGCGCCCGTCGGCATCGAGATACTACACCAAGTTGAGGATTACGCGTTAGCCCGATTTAGAGTAAGTGAAAAAGATAAAGCCGGCGGTTTAACGATTGGAAAATTTAAGAAGCAAGACATAACGATTTTGGCT
>JBGOXC010000122.1:0-4819 GCA_041478935.1 Dehalococcoidia bacterium | reverse complement strand
CTTCACGTTTTTCACCGAAGCGTCCATTAATCTCGCTGATGACGATGAGTTGATGGAACTAATGACCGAAGCAGGTTTTAATCGCGTCTTTATCGGCATTGAAACTCCTGATGAAGACAGTCTGTTGGAGTGTAACAAACTGCAAAACAGGAACCGTGATTTAGCTGATGCGGTGAAGAGAATTCAGAACCGGGGACTTGAGGTACAGGGGGGCTTTATCCTCGGCTTTGATAGCGACCCGGGCTCTATCTTCACGAAACAAATTAACTTTATTCAAAAGACAGGAATCGTTACCGCTATGGTTGGCTTGCTTAACGCCCCCAACGGTACAAAACTCTACCAGCGGCTCAAGAAAGAAAACCGCTTACTGAAAAACTTCTCCGGGGACAATACGGACTTTTCCCTGAACTTCATTCCCAAGATGAAATATGAAACGCTGGTGACCGGTTATAAACATGTTCTGGATACGATCTACTCCCCGCGGCATTATTACGAGCGCGTTGTTGCCTTCCTCAAGGAATTTAAACCGCGAAAGACGGCAGGAATATCACAATTGAGGTTCTCTCATATTAAAAGTTTTGTTAAGTCTATCTGGTTCCTGGGGTTCTGGAATAAAGGGAGAAGGTACTTCTGGAGGCTCCTCTTTTCGACACTCCTGAAGCGTCCACGTCACTTTGCCTTATCGATAGGTTTATCTGTCTCAGGGTTCCATTTCCGCAAAGTCGCCGAGAGCTATAACAAGACCATTCTCGCATTACACGGTCAAAATACGTAAAAATCGCTTGTGCCTGTAAAATCACCGTGCAGGATAATAGAGAGTCACAAATACTCATTTTGTTACCCGTTGCACCTTTAAGTAGATTGTTAAGTGAATGCCACACTAGTCCAGAATGAGTCATATATATAATAATAGCTTAATTGCACAATTATGAATTCAAACTAAAAGAAAGTGCAAAGGTTCTACCTTCTGTATACCACCGCCCACCATTTATTCTCAAGATTAATTCCATGGATCCAATGGACTTTAGTTTTCTGATATCACCAAAACGATAGTGATTGGTACTTGATTTTCGCAGTTGTTGAAATTGGCGACGACTATTTTAACGAAGATGGGTATTGAACGCATTTGAACAGTTCGATTTTATTCTTTACACCCAGCTTACGATAGACATTCTTAATATGGGTATGCACGGTCAATTTACTGATAAATAGTTTTTCGGCGATATCGTCATAAGACATATCTGCCATTATGCAGAGAACGATATCTACTTCCCGGTGAGTAAGGTGGAATTTTACTTGTAAAGCTGTTTCCATCGTATTTCCACTGGTTAAATCTGAGAAAGTAACCATGAATTGAGGTGTAGCGATTGTTTGATTGGTTTTCCAAATCAGCGAGCACTCAATACGAAACTTCTTCCCGTTTTTGATGAAAATAACTCTTTCTTTCGGCAACCATTCTAGTTGTTCTTCGGTTTTTTGCAGGTTGAGGAGGTCATAACAGTCATTAATAACGCAGTGGGGTATAGGAAATTCTCCCTTATTGAGGTCGAAAGTGCCGGAAGACATTCGATTAAATAAATAGAGACATGTTTCCCGCGCTGTTAAGTTAGAATATATCGGTTGTAATTTGTCATCAAGTATAATAAGCCCCTCATTATCGACATTTTCTCTGGCTAAAGATTGTTTTTCCGGGTTGTTTATTTTAGAAATACTGGAAATATTGCGTATGGCCAGCGAAAGATGAGGAGACAATATCTCACTCTTCATGATGTCGCTGATCTCATAATCAGGCTGGTTCCGCGGTCGCCATAAGGTAATTATGCCTTTTAGTTTGCTCCTCCACCGTAGCGGTAAAAATAATTCCCAGAACAAGTGCTGCGGTTTTATAAAATCGTTATACATATCTGATTTTTCCCAGTCTTTTTGGGAGAGGGAATCCTGAATTTTCAGTACGGTTTTCGGCGAAGATAAAGCTGTTTTAAGCAACGGAGATTGATGGAAAAAACCATCCTTGTAGAGTGTAGGATAATATTTATCTTCCACTAGATTGCGGGAATCATTTTTAAAAGACCGCGACTCATTTATATTGATGTTTTGGGGGTAACCATTAATTATCTGGAAAGTCGCACATTCCGAACGGAATATCTGCATCATCGAAGGACAGATAGTGCTAATGAAATTATCCATGTCCTCGCAGCAATTGGCGTGGTAAATAAGGTTCAAAATGTCCTGTGTATCTTTTTCGGTCGTTCTAACCACATGTGATTATATATCACGTTTTAAAACAAAAGTCAAAAAATACCCCGTGCGGGGTATTTCATACATTAATATCTTGTGTAATACTTCTGTTGACAGCGAATCACTCATCGTATTTATGATGAAGAATACAAAAACAATTCGGCTAAGCATTAAAAACCTCTCGCTTAGTTTCGGGGGTGTGCACGCCCTTTCTGACGTCAGTCTTGAGGTAAGGGAAGGTGAGATACTTGCGATAATCGGTCCGAATGGTGCCGGTAAAACAGCCCTCCTCAACTGTATTAACGGCTTCTATAAACCACAAAAAGGCGAAATATATTTTGATGGTAAAAGAATTACGCGCATGCGTCCTGATAAATTAGCCAGATTGGGTATCGGCAGGACTTTCCAGAATATTGAGCTTTATACCGGCCTTAGCGCACAGGACAATATCATGGCTGCCCGGCATATATTGATGAAACAAAACTTCATCACAGGAGCTATCTATTTTGGTTGGGCGCGTCGGGAGGAAATTGAACATCGCCGTATCGTTGAAGAAATAATCGATTTCCTGGAGATTCAGTCCATCAGGAAACAGGTAGTCGGGGCGTTGCCTTACGGTATGCGTAAGCGTGTGGAGCTAGGGCGAGCACTGGCATTAGAACCGCAAGTCTTGTTACTGGACGAACCTATGGCGGGCATGAACCTTGAGGAAAAGGAGGACATCGCCCGTTTTATTATTGATGTTTATGAAGGGCAGGGAGAAACCTATCCAGACACGCCGGTATTAAAGAACGGCATTAAAAACATTGTCCTTATCGAACATGACATGGGCGTCGTGATGGATATTGCCGATAGGGTGGTAGTCCTCGACTTCGGGCACAAAATAGCTGAAGGAACTCCAGTAGAAATTAAAGCTAACAAAAAGGTAATTAAAGCTTATCTAGGCGATGATATAAAGGTATAGTCGTTATTTAAAGAATAGGAAAGATTTCTAGATGTTACGCGTCAATAATATCGAGGTTGCTTATATGGGCGTAATCCGTGTATTGCATGGAGTATCGCTAGAAATCGATAACGGTAAAATCGTGGCGCTCATCGGGGCTAATGGCAGCGGTAAAACCACAACGCTCAAATCAATATCCGGATTATTGAAGACGGAGGAAGGCGAAATTACTCGCGGTACTATTGAATTTAACGGCCGCAGGATTGATAAGTACCAGCCAGAGACAATCGCCGCGATGGGTATTTCACAGGTTATGGAGGGACGGAAAGTTTTAGCCCATCTTACCGTAGAAGAAAACCTCAATATCGGGGCCTACCGTCGAAAAGACCGCTCTGGTGTTAAAAGTGACATGGAAATGGTTTATCAATACTTCCCTACACTTAAGGACTTTCGCCGCCGCACCAGCGGTTATCTTTCCGGCGGTGAACAGCAGATGTTGGTTATCGGCCGAGTTATGATGGCCAGGCCTAAGTTGATGCTGCTTGATGAACCTTCGCTTGGACTGGCTCCGATTGTAGTTCACGAGATTTTTGAGATTATCCAGAAAATACACAAAGAACAGAAAATGGCGATTTTACTAGTTGAACAAAATGTTCGCGCTGCCTTCGAAATCGCGGATTATGGTTATGTGATGGAAAACGGGCGGATAGTACTAAATGGTCCTGCCGATAAACTCCGGGATAATGAAGACGTCAAAGAGTTTTATCTGGGGCTATCGACGATGGGGGCGCAAAAGAGCTTCCGCGATATCAAGCACTACCGGCGTAGGAAGAGATGGCTTTCTTAAATAAGGGATAAATCAATGAATAACACGGAAAGAACCGAAAACCACGGCGATACCTGGCCTAAGTTATTGCGGTACAACTACGAAAAATACGGTGCCGAGCATAAAGCCATGCGCCAAAAGCTCTTTGGCATCTGGCAGTCTTATTCCTGGGAGGATTATTACCTCAACGTGAAATACTTGGCGCTCGGTTTGCTGGCGCTGGGTTTTAAAAAAGGCGTCAAGTTGCTGATTATCGGTGATAATGCCCCAGAGTGGTATTTCGCTGAACTAGCGGCGCAATCCAACCACGGGGTCAGTGTTGGGCTATATTCCGATTTAACGCCGGCAGAAATTCATTACATCGCCGCGAATTCCGAGGCTTCCTTCGTTATGGTTGAAGACCAGGAGCAGGTTGATAAATTGCTAGAAATTGAGAAGAATCTACCGCTACTCAAGAAAATCATCTACTGGCGGTATAAGGGCCTTTCCCATTATAAAAACCCTGAAATAATCGGTTATCGTCAGGTGCTAGAACTAGGGAAGAAGTACGAAAATGACCATTTCGGATTATTTGAAGAAAATATCGCCACCGGCAAAGCGGATGATATCTGCTCGTTAGTTTATACATCTGGTGCAACTGGTGAAAATCCCAAAGGAGTGTTGCACTCATTTAAAACGATGAAGTATGGTTCTGATTGTTATTTGAAACTCGACCCTATATCCGAAAAAGACAATATGGTATCCTACCTCCCGCCGGCGTGGATAACCGAGCAATGGCTTGGAATCGGTCTTCATCTATTATCGGGCTGTAT
>JBGOXC010000029.1:0-8790 GCA_041478935.1 Dehalococcoidia bacterium | reverse complement strand
TTTACAATAGAGCCCTCTGTCCATTCTCTATGCAATAGAGAACGTTTAGTGTTAACGGCATTAGTATCTGACATACTTACATACTTATTCTTTGTAAAGTTTGGGATTGAAAAACAGGCGGAGCAATCGTTTTTCGCCAAACGACGGCATTAGCATAATATATGAGAATTATGATAAAGTCAATTTAATATTATTTAACTAATTGATGCTAAGATAAATCGTCTTTTTTTTATGCGGGGGAACAAAAATTTCAATGATTAAGAACTTAAGCCATCGTATTAATATCTATCAGGCCATTACGGCGGTAGGCTTTATCCTTGCCGTTATATTAGTGATGGTGGTTCCGGCGCAGATGAGCGGCGCCTCGCCGTGGGCGTACTACTACGGCGTCAAGAACTTCTCCCAGGGCAAATTAGTTATTGATGACCAGACGCTTTTCCAGCAAATGAACGAGGCGAGACAGCAGGGTGGCGTGTTGATGCAGTACGTCAAAATAGGCGTCAACAAATGGGCGGTGGAAAAAGCGCCGGGCTATATCTTTTACCTCGTTCCCTTTGAATTAATGGGTATTCCACGCTGGGGCAATGTATTACTGGCATTAGGCATGGTTATCGTCACTTATATACTTCTCAAACGCCTGCGGGATGATCTAACGGCTTGTATCGGTTCGTTATTTATCCTGTTCACGCCCATAGGGTTGATTATGTGGAACCGCGCCTATATGGACACCTTTGCCTCGCTGGCTTTCCTGGCGATGGGCGGGGGACTCTATTTCTATTACCTGCTGGAGCAGGAAAAGCTGCGGCCATGGCGTGGTAGCTTGATGCTCTTTTTCGCTTTCCTGCTGATTGGCTGGTCGGTGGTGACGCGCCAATCGAACCTGCTGGTGGCGGTTGTCCTGGCTTTACACTTAGGCATCACGTGTTTGATTTCCTTTTTCAAGGGTGAAAGAACCAGATTGCCCTGGGAAATACCTTCGGCGGCATTAGGCGCGGGTATAATGGCGGCAGGACTCCTTCTCTATAACTATTACGTTTTCGGATCACCGCTGGACTATGGCTACCATTACTCAATAATGCCGGTTAAGTTTGCTTACCAATATCTCGGCCAAGTAAATTCTGCCGGTCAATCCATACCGCTCCAGATAATCATCGATAACTTGAAGAATGTTCCGCAGGCTTTAATCACCGGGTTTCCGCTGCTCGTTATCGGTATACCCAGTATCTGTATAGTGTTATATTTTACGTTCTTCCATAAAAAGGGCCAGGCTAACGGATGGTGGAGCAGCCTGCGCGACGAGTTGCCGTGGGATAGACTGCTGGTGTTAATCGGCTGGTTTTTAAGTGTATATGTACTCTACATGATGTATGAATTTACTGCAGAATTCCTCACAAGCAGTAGCTCTTTCTTCAGATACGCCCGTTACTATCTGCCCGGGCTTTTCCCGGTGGCGATTGTTTCCGCTTTGGTTGTATCACGACTGCCGAAGAAATTTATTGTGCCAATAGTTGTCGCCATCGTTATCGCCGGAGCGGTCTTGTATTTCCAGGTGGCGCTGAATCCTCATGCGTAAAAATTAACGATAATTTCTACTGTTTTTTAAGTTAAAAATTATATTACCGGGTATTGTTTTTTCTCTTTGTTTAAGGTATGATATGTATTTGTTGCCGTTATAATACACAGATGACAAAATAAGCTACTAGAGGAGAGCGATGCGTACTAAAAAACTAATTAGGAGGCAGCCTGTATAAGGAAAAACAAAGGGCGATTGTTTTTTATTTTTACGTTTTCCTGCCTTAGTGCCGGTCGCCTAAGGCTTTTTTTATTCCTTTTTTCACTGAAAGGTGCGTTTGAAGACTAAACACGAAACACACAAAGTTAGAAGTAGCTTAAAGCTAAGCGTGATGGAAGGGAGCGCTTATGCCGCTATGTTCGGGCTGACCCAGAATTATATCACCCCGCTGGCGCTCGAATTAAATGCTACCACTACTCAAATAGGGCTGCTTTCCAGTATTCCCAGCCTGGCGATGGCTTTTTCTCAACTGGCAGCCCCTGACCTTTCTGCCAGGGCTGGCAGCCGCAAAGGCCTTATTCTGCCCGTGGTATTGCTGCACGCCCTAATGTTTATCCCCATCCTGCTGGTGCCCTTTGTCTTTCACGTCTCACCGGTATGGTGGCTGATAGGCTTTGTCACGGTCAGCGTTATTTTAGGGTCGATTGCTACTCCCGCCTGGGGCAGCATGATGGCGGACCTGGTGCCCATACGCTTGAGGGGCAGGTACTTCGGCGGTAGGGGTCAGATAACGGGTTTCATTACCCAGGTTTTCTCTTATGTCGCCGCTGGCATTTTATTACTATACGCTGGCAATATATTCATTGGTTATGCTCTTCTCTTTGGCGGAGCAACCTTCTTCCGTCTGCTGTCGTTTTTCTTCCTGTCGCGGCAGTACGAACCAGCGCTGGTAGAAAGTAAAGAAAAAGGTCCCAGCCTGCTGACGATTATAAAAAATATCAGCTCCTCTAATCTGGGGAAGTTCATGCTGTTCTTCTCGCTGATTGACTTTAGTGCGTTAATTGCGGGTCCCTTCTTCGCGGTCTACATGCTTCAGGATTTGCATTTTAACTATCTTACCTACGCTATCGTCAGCTCAGCCGGGCAAATATCTAACCTTGTGTTTCTACCGTTCTGGGGACGCCGTGCCGATAAGTGGGGCAATCTTAAGGTTGTACGCATCACCACCGCCCTCATCTGGCTGGTGCCTATATTATGGGTCTTCAACGATAACGTTGTTTACCTGGTTTTCGCCAATATTTTCAGCGGATTCGCTTGGTCGGGGTTTGGTCTTTCCGGTGTCAATTTTGCTTATGACGCCTCCGTGCCACAAGAAAGAACCAAACAACTGGCGGTCTTCGGGGCGATAGATGGGCTTGCCTGTTGTCTCGGCGCGCTATTGGGCGGCTTTATGGTTCCGCACCTGCCGGTGCTTTTAGGTTACCAGCTGCGCACGCTATTTGTAATTTCTGGCGTGCTCCGTGCTTTGGTGGGTGTTTTCCTGTCGCGTCAGATTAAAGAAGTGCGCAATGTTTCTGATATTTCCAGCTGGCAGCTCTTAACGGGACGGGGGAATAACGACCTTCCTGAGAAAGAAAAAAGCAAATTCACCTTCCGTAAAAGAGCAAACGATGATGGAGATGATAACGGCGTAAAAAAGCTGTGAAACTAGTCTTTTTTCAGAGTCTTGAAGAGTCGGGATGGCCACCAGCCCCAGCGTCCGAATAATGCTGCCAGTGAAGGCACCAGCAGCGCCCGAACTACGAAGGTGTCAATTACCACACCGACGGCAATAGCAACGCCGATTTCCAGTACCATCGGGAAAGAGGAACTCGCCAGCGTAGCAAAAGTGCCCGCCAGAATAATGCCGCATGAGGTGATTACATTACCCGTGTTAGCCACGGCGTTGTGTATCGCCTCTTTGATTGACTTAGTTTCGGTTTCTTCACGAATGCGTGACACTAGGAAAATGTTATAGTCCGCTCCCACCGCTGCCAGTATCACGAAGAGGAATACGGGAAGCATGTTGATTAGATTATTGTATTTGAGTAAATCCTGGAATATCCATGCTGTAATCCCCAGCGTAGCACCGTAGTTCAACAGTACTGTAATCACCATATATATCGAGGCTATTAAGCTGCGAAGCAATATGAAAATGACTACCAAAATGCCAATGGAGGTAACGACGATTACAATCGTCAGGTCGTCATTGCTGGTGGTCAGCATATCAGCGTAGATGGCGGTTTCGCCGCCAACATAAGTCTGGACGTCTTCCATCCCGGCGTTGGTAACCGCTGTAGCCACCTCCTGCCGGATTATAGGTACGACAGCGGTAGCCTCGTTAGAGTAGGGGTCGACGCTCGGTATGAGGTATATTCTGGCGACGGTCGAGTCGGTGGAGAAATAGGTCGATTTAAGCCAATCGGTAAATTGTCCGCTGCCCTTAAAAGCGAACTCATTACTTAAGCCTGTTAATTTATTACTCAGGTCATAAAGCAAATTCTGTAGCTGGGCGAGCAGTGCCGGCAAATCTGCCGGTGTTGCTGTGTTGAGTTGCTCGGACAAGACGGATATTTGCGCGAAGTCGGCAATCGCTATATTGAAGTTCTGGCTGCTGGTGACGCCGGAATAGCTTATTGCCATCTGCTGCAGCTGGCTGGAAAGAGGTTCGAGTGCGGCTAGCATATTAGGGTCGAAATTGGGTGTAACCACCATATCGCCGAGTCTCTTGATATGGGCGCTGGTGCCGACAAGCTGATTGGCCGGGATGGTGGGATAATCTACTCTACTAATGTCAGAGGAACTGGATAGCGATTGCACTACCTCATTAATATCTTCCAGTGATTTAGGTGTCAGCAAGGTGGCGTCCTTTGATTGTATGAGTAGAACTAGTGGCGAAAGCTCACCCATGGGAAAGTGTTCGCGAATAACGTTCAACCCCTGGGAAGACTCTTCATCCTTCGATAACTGGGTTAATACGTTGGCCGATAACGTGAGTCTGGGTATGGCGATATAGGGGACAAGCAGCACGATAATAATGGGTATTGCTGTCCATAGTGGGTGGCGCGATATCCATTCCCCGGTTTTATCCCAGCCAAGCCATCTCTTTTTAGTTTTAGGGGCGTGGTTGACTGCAGTCAGGGTTTTGGATGGCCAGAATAAACGACGTCCGAAAATTGACATCAGTGCCGGCACCAGTGTCAGCCCGATGGCTAGCATCACGGCAATACCGATGGCAAGCGCCAGACCGCTGGTTTTAGTCATCTCAAAACGCGAAACGCTTAGACAGAGGAAGGCAATAACAACGGTAACGGCGCTGGCCATAATGACCGGACTAATGCGTTTCATTGTGGTTAGAATTCCCTGCTTATGGTCTGGCTTTTTCATTTCCTCTCGGAAACGGGAGATGATAAAAAGACAATAATCCGTGCCAACACCAAAGATGGTCACCACCAGATACGCATCAGTCACGGTGGAGAAACTGATACCTGCCTGTGCTATGTAACCAATCACGCCGCGCGTAATTAAGAAGCTCATGCCTATGGCTACCAGGGGTACCATCGCCGCGATCGGCGAACGATAGATGATAAGTAGCAGGATTATTACTAGAATAATTGTGACTATTGTTGTCTTATCTATCGTCCGCTGGACTGACTCAAACAGGTCATGAAGGAAACCCACGCTTCCTGTAAAATAAAAGTTTGTCCCCGGATATGTTGCAAATTGCGCTCGTATCTGCTGGATATCCGGCTTAAGGTCGTCTAATACAGGAGTTGAAAATCCAACACTCATCATCATGGTAGTATTATCCTCGCTGACCAATGATGAACGGAGAGATTGACTTTCGAATATAGAGACAACCTGCTTGACTAATGCTGAGCCGCTATCGGAAACCAGCCAGTCATGCAGTGCCTTGGCTCGACTCATATCTGCGTCATTTAGCCCTTCGGGGTTATAAACAACGATTATACTGCTGGCAGATGATTCATAAGTGCTGAATTTTTCGTCTATTAGATTACGTGCGAAAACAGACTCGGTTTGCTTGGGGAGGAACTGGCTCTGGTCGGTAACGCCAACCTCTGATAGCAATGGTGCTTGAATTACCATAAAAGCGGTAAGTGCCAGCCATACCGCCAGGATGTAGTACTTGTATTTTAGGGCAAAACGACCAAAGGCAGCAAACATCTTAATTAATTATATGGCATTTTTTTGAATATTGTCTATATATAGAAAGTCGAGGGTAAGTTTTAGCTTGGGAAAAATATGCCAAGTTTCGAACAAGAAGAACGTGACAAACTATGAATAAATATTCGGAGAAAGAGATTCGGAAAAAGCTAAGAATTTATAGGTTTATTTATTTTTTCTTGGTGCTTTTCTTGTGTACCTGCTTCGGTATTGTGCTGGGCTTATTCTTGGCTTTTACACTATCTAGGGTGGCTTTGGTGGTTTCCTTAGCTTTCCGGACGATTTCTTCGGCTTTTTCTTTTGCCGCCTCGATGAGTTTGGAGGATTCTGCTTCAACCTTAATTTTCGCCCTGGCCGTTGCTTCAGCTACCGTCTTTTCTGCTTTAATAATAAATGCGGCGGCTTCTCTCTCTGCTTGGCCCTTTATTTTCGTCGTTAATTGAGCCACAGCGCGTTGTGTATCGCCGGTAATTTGTGCGGCTTTTTTCCTGGCTTCGGCAACCAACTTGTTAGCCTCGGTCTTCGCGTTCGCCACCACGCTTTCTTTAGCTATCAGCTTGCTCGCCGCCAGTTCTGCTTCATCAATTGTTTTTTCGGCTTTTGCTTTCGCACGGTCGGTTAAATCTTTTGCTGTTTTTGTTCCATTTGTTTTAATCTCTTCGGCGTCTTGTTCTGCCTTCCCGATTATCTCTGCCGCTCTCTCGCGTGCCTCGTTGACCAGCCTTTCCGCTTCTGACTGCGCACTGATAACAATACCCTCTTGATTCATTAGTTCCCTGGCGGTGCTCTCGGCGACGCTGATAATTTGACTTGCTTTCTGGCGAGCTTCAGACATGATGTTTTCTGACATAACTTCGAGGTTGGATTTATCCCGTAACTGGCTGGTCTGTTCCTCCGCCTCACGGATGATTTGCCCGGCTGTATCTGTCGCTTCGGAAATCAGCTTGCCAGCTCTTTCTTCGGCTTCTCTTTGTATTTTAGCGGCGATATCTGTTGCTTCCTGTTCTGCCTGTGCAATAATTTGTCTAGCTTCTTCGCTGGCATCAGTTAAGACTGTCGCCGAGGGTGTTGTTAGGTCTTCAGTTTCGGCTATAATTAGTGGTTCTCTTGCTAAAGGTGAAAGACTGACGGTAGCTTGTACCGCTGGTGTCGGCTGCTCCTTTTTTTCTGGTACTTTTGTATCGATAACCCGGCTGCCAGGTAAAGGTTCCCCGCACCATCTGCATGCCTTACCAATAATATCTTGTCCGCATTTGGGACACTTGGGACGTGTTCTCATGTTTCGTTTACCTCACTGGATGATTATAACATATTATGGCAAATATCTATAAGGACTTTAAGGTTAACCACTACGTAGTTGACTTAACTGCACCCAATGTTATAGCCTCTTAAAGGACTAATACTTGTACTCAAATATTTCGAGGAGGCTACCATGAAAGCTGCCATATGTTATGAATTAAACAAACCTTTAGTGTTGGAAGATGTTACACTACGGGAACCGGGTAAGGGAGAAGTTAAGATACGCCTGGCGGCGACAGCTATCTGCCACAGCGATATCCATGACATGAAAGGTGAAATGCCCGGTCCGACCCCCTTTGTGGGAGGGCATGAATCCGCCGGCTATATTGAAAAAGTCGGCGAGGGTGTCACTTCAGTCAAAGTCGGCGACGTTGTAGTGGTTTCACTGCTGGCGTCCTGTGGTAAGTGCTATTACTGCATTACCGGACTGCCCCACCTCTGTCTCCACCGCTTCGACCCCCCCAAAGAACCCCGCGTGCACAATAAAAAAGGGCAGCCTTTAGACCTTAAGGGCAACATCGGCGGCTTTGCTGAATACGTCGTCGTTGATGAGTCGCAGGTGGTCAAGGTGCCTGGAGATATGCCGCTGGATAGTGCGGCTTTGCTTGCTTGTGGCGTGACTACCGGCTTCGGCGGCGTGGTTAACCGCGCTAAAGTGCGCCCCTTCCAGAGCGTTGTAGTGATGGGTGCTGGCGGTGTGGGTATTAACGCCATCCAGGGCGCGGCCTACGTAGGAGCTTACCCGATTATTGCCGTAGATGTACTGGACGCAAAGATGAAAATGGCGCTGGACTTCGGGGCGACCCACACGGTCAACGCTAAAAACGAAAAAGCGGCAGACGAAATCCTTAAGCTGACTGGTGGCAGGGGTGCAGATTTTGTTTTCGTTACCGTCGGCAGTGTCGCCGCCATCAAGCAGGGCATGTCCTTTACCGGGCAGCGTGGCACGACCGCAATGATAGGGCTGCCCAACTTTAGGGACCAGTTGAGTCTAACTCCGCTGGAGATGATTCCCACCGAAAAGAACCTTATCGGCAGCTTTATGGGTGCCACCAATCTTAAAATAGATATACCGGACCTGATTACTTTATACCAGAATGGCAAACTAAAGCTGGATGAGTTGATTACCGGGCGCTTCCCTTTGGCTAAGATAAACGAAGCTATGGCTTTAACGGAAAAAGGCGAGGGTCTACGCAACGTTATCATGTTCGAGTAGACATAATATCATAAGGAGAGGGTATTGTAATGAAAGCGGCGATTTTATATGAAGTCAATAAGCCTCTGGTTGTTGAAGACGGGGTAACCGTAGACTCCCCCGGCAAAGGTGAAGTTAAGGTAAAAGTAGCTTTCACGGCGGTCTGTCATAGCGACCTGCATTTTATCTCGGGGGAAATCCCCTCTCCCTTACCCGGCCTGGCTGGTCACGAAACCGCCGGCTATGTTGACGAGGTTGGTGATGGTGTAACCAAGGTTAAAAATGGTGATACAGTGGTTATCGGTACGGTAACTTCCGGATGCGGGCATTGCTACTACTGCACCATCGGCAAGCCCCATTACTGCGTGGAGCGGGGCGCTTTTATGAGGCCTAAACATAAAAACAACAAGGGACAGCCCCTGGCGCTGATGGCTGGACCTGTCGGTGGCTTCGCCGAATATACCACCGTGCCGCAGGAGCTGGTCACTGGAATCCCTAAAGACATGCCGCTGGATAAAGCTTGTTTGCTTGCCTGTGGCGTGACGTCCGGCTTTGGAGC
>JBGOXC010000094.1:0-5546 GCA_041478935.1 Dehalococcoidia bacterium | reverse complement strand
GATTCTTTCCTTATTAGGTTTTTCGTCCGCTTTCCTGTCTCTACTAGCTTCTATTACCATTACCGCATCCTTTCTAGTCTGTCCGGATTAACCATGTATTATTCTATTGCCATCGGCATCCTGATGGTGAACGTGGTGCCTTCGTTTACCTGACTCTTCACGCTTATTTTGCCCCCGTGTTTCACGATGATGCTGTAGCAAATACTCAAACCGAGCCCGGTGCCCTTGCCGATTTCCTTGGTCGTAAAGAACGGATCGAAGATTCTGGGCATAATCTGCTTTTTAATGCCGCAGCCATTATCGCTGAACATGATGTTAACGTGATTGTTTACTCGTTGTGTCGTTATCGTGATGGTGCCCGAGTTATTTATTTCTTTAATCGCTGCCTCGGCATTAGACATCATGTTCAGAAATACCTGTTGGAGCTGACCTTTTTCCAAGCGTATGCTCGGTAGATTCTTTTCGAGGTTAGTGACGACGGTGATATTGTTAATTCTCTCATCGTATTCACGTAGCCTTAAAACATCTTTGATGACCTCGTTTGGTGATATCCGGCCGTTATCCCGTGTTTTGCTGCGGGCAAATAAAAGGACGTTCTTGACGATATCAGCGGCTCGTTTGGCTTCGTTATGGATGCACTCGATATCCTCTTTTTGCTCTGCCGGCAGGTTGCCGCTTTTCAGTAGTTGCGATAGCGCCAGGATGCCCGTTAAAGGATTGTTCAGCTCATGTGCTAGGCCGGCTGCCATCTCCCCGAGAGAAGCCAGGCGGTCCGTGAGGTAAAGCTTTTCCTCCTCCTCCCTTTCTCTGGAAACGTCGGAGAAAGTGAGCAGCGTGAGTTCGCCGTCCATTTTTACCACCACGCAGTAGATTATTTTCTCCGGCTCTTGTGTCTGATACCTGAATTCCAGAGAATGTTTTTCAACATCGCCGGATTTTACCGCCTTGTGGAGGTTAAAATAGTGGTCGGTCGGGAAAATTTCTTTAAGCAGCTTGTTTTTCAGCGCCCGATTATTGAAATGGAAAATATCCTGCAGCGCTTTATTCGCCAGCAATACGCGATTATCCTTATCGATAACCAGCACCCCTTGTGGCGTGTTAGCTAAAATGTTATCGATTAATTTCTGATGCGCCTGTAATTTCGTTTCTATTTCTTTTTGTTCGGTTACATCGGTGTGAATCACGATCATGCATGGTTCATCGCCGATATTGATTATCTCGGCGGACATTAACCCTACCCGTTTTTGCCCTGCCTTTGTTATATATCGCGTTTCTCTATTAACAAATTTCCCCTTCTTATTCAAAATAGTCCTGATATTGGCATAGTCTTCTTTTTTAGAATATATCTTAAGCTCTTTTGCAGTATGCCCGATTATCTCTTCACGCGTGTATCCCTTATCCCGGAGGAAAGTATCATTGACTTCGATAAATTTGCCGTCGCTCATTTTGCTGATGGAGACAGAACTTGGGCTGGCTTGGAAAGCCTTGGAAAACTTCTCTTCAGATTCTCGTAGGGCTTCCTGGGCTTTTTTGCGATCGGTGATATCCGTTATCACTAGGGTTATACACTTTACGCCGCCTATCTCAATTTCTTCAGCAGAAAACAGACCGGTTCTGATTTCTCCGGATTTCATCCGCGATCTTATTTCTTCGCGGTCGACTTTGCCCGTCTTTTTAAGGCTTTTCGCCATTCTCTTCATCTCGTCTTCGTTAGCCCAAAGATTGAGCTCAACCGGAGTGTGCCCGATTATCTCTTTCCTGCTGTAGCCGGAAAAGCGTAAGTAACTCCTGTTTACCTCCAGGAAAGTCCCTTCTTTTACGGTGACGATGCAGACCGGATTAGGACTGGCGGTAAAGGCTTTAGAAAATTTTTCTTCACTCTCCTTAAGTGCCAGCATAGAACGTTTTTGATTGGTTATATCACGTAATACAACTACATCTGAGATGGTTTTATCATTTATTTTAAGCGACACGGCTCTGACTTCAAAATAGAGAACATCTCCATTTTTCTTTCTGATTTCTATCTCATAGGGGGCGATATCGTTGCCGGCCAATCGATCATTAAAATTTTTGGTAGCCTTGTTAATACTATCTTTAGTTATAATATGGGTAAGCTGACTGAATTTCTGCCCGATTGTCTCTTCTTTTTCAAAACCGACGATTTCTTTACCCTTGCTATTAATGTCAACGATGGTGCCTTCGCGATCTATTAATACTATAATGTCGTTGGCGGATTCGAAAATTGAACGGTATTTACTTTCCGACTCTTTTAGCGCTTCCTGAGACTTGATACGCTCGGTAATATCAACGGAGTTGATTATCATGTACGCCATTTCTCCGTTATTCATCACAGAAACCCAGTTCATGTCTATCCAGTAAATCTCCCCGTTTTTCTTTTGCGCAAAAATTTCAGCCTTGCCGCCGCCCTGTTTCATGGTTTCTTTAAATGGTTCCATAAAGGAATCTTTGTATTCATCCGGCCACCAGGGGTAGGGTGCTTTTACTCCCACCACTTCCTTGAGGGTCCACCCGTTAATGCGCTCCCACGCCGGATTTACATACTTAACCGAAGTATCCGCATTCAGCACTACCGTTGCATGCGGCGCGTTTTCCAGCAGGCTGGTTGTGAATTGTTGGTTCTCCTGTAAAGCTGCTTCGGCTTGCTTACGTTCAGTAATATCGCGAGCGATGACGTGGAAATTTTCCAGTTTGCCCTCTTTATCCCGCGTTAGTGAGATCATGTGTTCCGTCCAGATTATCCGGCCGTCTTTATGTATCCAGCGTACCTCGACGGGCTTATTAAAGTTTGATTCACTCCGTGTGCTCGCGTCAACGAGGGAGTAGTCTTCCGGTACAGTGATTTTTTTCGGCAGGAAGGGGTCGGCGTAAAATTCCTCCGGAGTGTATCCGGTGATATGTGTGGAAGATGGGCTTACATAATCATAATGAAACTTTGGTGATAATTTTGCATGCAGGATTATGTCGCGGGCGTTTTCGGCTAAAAGCTGGAAAAAGTCATCCCCATTGGAAGACGGGGAATCATGGCTATTTTTACCAGCATCATAGGTTTTATGACTGTGGTTGTTTCCCCTAAGCTTAATTTCGGGGTAGGTATTCTTCATGTGTTTTCCTTTTCTCAACCTCAATTTCGGGTTAAGGACGTTATTACTCTCTCTAATCTTTACCATACGGCGAAAATATACCATTAAAAAGGTAAAGAATTAGTGAATTTCGCCGTACCTTATGTAAACGATTTATAAACAATCAACCAATTAGTACTATGCCCTGCCTAGTACTTTAGGGTCTTTTGACAATACAAACACCCTAAGTCCATAATAAAAACATCCCGTTAACGTGCCCTGGATGAAGCTTTTTTGGAGGTTATACCGGTGCCGGTAATATCATTACCCCAGTTAGCCTGGCATGGCGTTAAGGAGCTTAAAATCGCCTTACCGACTGGCTGGCAGGTTGAGGTCTGTAACTTGGCGGGTTATAACCGCCCGCCCCTTAACCCCGCCGCCATTAAGAAAGCCATCGGCAAGCCTATCGGCATGGCACCCCTGCGGGAATATGCCCGCGGTAAAAAAGAAGTGGTCATCCTCTTCGACGATATGACGCGGGTGACGCGTACAGCTCTGATTATCCCTCATATCCTGGCGGAGCTGGCTGCCGCCGGTATTAAGGATAAACAAATACGCTTTATCGCCGCTGTCGGTTGCCACGGCGCTCTAAACCGGGTGGACTTTGTTAAAAAGCTGGGGGAGGCTGTACTTAAACGGTTCTCGGTCTATAACCATAATCCCTTCGATAACTGTGTTTATGTTGGCACCACCTCCAGCGGCACTAAGATAAGCATCAATGCCGAGGTCATGCAGTGCGACCTTAAGATTGGTATTGGCTCTATCGTCCCGCACGAGATGGCAGGCTTTGGTGGGGGCGGTAAAATCGTCCTCCCAGGCGTCGCTGCCTATGAGACGGTGCTGGCACTCCATTCGCCGCGGGGGCATGGGGACTTTAACGATACGATATCCGGCATGGGCGCTTTAGTGGATAATCCCCGCCGACATGATATTGACGAAGCGGTGGATATCGTCGGGTTGGATATGAAAATAGATGCCCTCGTCAACACGTGGGGTGAGACGGTCGCTCTCTTTGCTGGTTCACCCCGCCCCACTTTTAACACTGCCCTCGAAGCGGCGAAAAGACATTACCTGACGCCACAAGCTAAAGCCAAGGACATCGTCATTGCCAACACCTTCGCTAAAGATAACGAAGCTGTTTCCGGACTTTCGGTAGCTTTCCCGTCGGTCAAGCCGGGCGGCGATGTCGTGCTCATCGCTAACGTGCCGGAAGGCCAGGCGACGCATTATCTTATGGGTCCCTTCGGCAACTCCATCGCTGGCAAGCTTAAACTCCAGAAAAAGGTGCCGCCGAACGTTAAACGTCTCATCTTTTTCAATGAATACCCCGAACTTGCTGCCCGCCATTACCTTGAAGATACCGATAGGGTGGTCATGTTGTCCGACTGGTCAGAGGTTTTAAACCTGTTAAAGCAGAGTCACGGCGAACAGGCTAAAGTGGCAGTTTATCCTAATGCGGACATTCAGTACTACCGGCCGGCTTGATAATGAAACCGTTTCAGAATTTCTTAAAAACCGTAGCTATATTTTAGCCTCGTTAGCGTCAGCCTATCTAAACTGCTATAATTATTTACGGTTATCAAGATTCCCAAAATAGAAAGCGATTAGGTAAATGGAAACAAAACAAGTACAGCAAATCAAACAAGCCGCGAGCAAAATTAAAGAAAACGTCGAGCGTGTTATAGTCGGCAAGGGTGAGGTGGTGGAACTAGCTATTGTCGCCCTCCTCTGTGAGGGCCATATCCTCCTGGAGGATGTGCCGGGCTTGGGCAAGACCATCCTCGCTAAGTCTCTTGCGAAGTCCCTCGGCTGCTCTTTCCGGCGTATTCAATGCACCCCCGACCTCCTCCCCTCCGATATTACTGGCACTTATATCTTTAATCAGAAAACTTCCGACTTTGAGTACCGCCCCGGTCCCGTCATGTCCCAGGTCGTGCTGGCGGACGAGATTAACCGCGCTACCCCTCGTACTCAGTCCGCCCTGCTGGAAGCTATGCAGGAGCGCCAGGTCACCGCCGAGGGCGAAACCCGTCCTTTACCCCGCCCCTTTTTAGTCATGGCCACCCAGAATCCCATCGAACTGGAAGGCACTTTCCCCCTCCCCGAAGCCCAGCTCGACCGCTTTTTAATGAAAATCCAGATAGGCTATCCTTCGGAGAAGGATGACCGCACCATTCTCTCTCGCTTCCGCGCCGATGACCCACTGGAAGAGCTTGCGTCCGTAATTACTGCCGCCGCCCTGATTAAGCTGCAGAAAGCCTGCCGCGAGGTGCATGTTGCTAGGGACGTTGAGGATTATATCATCCGCCTGGTGCACGCCACCCGCCAGCACCCCTCCGTCGAGCTGGGTGCCAGTCCCCGTGCTATGCTGGCGCTCTATAACGCCGCGCAGGCATTCGCCGCTAT
>JBGOXC010000113.1:0-5077 GCA_041478935.1 Dehalococcoidia bacterium | reverse complement strand
GTATTTCACTTTCCGCGAGCAACCTGCAAAAAGCACGCAGCGGACAGCCGGTGCAGTGCGGCTCCTGCGGGCGAATCCTGTTTATCTCTTAATGAACACTAACAAAGTCATCATCTATACCGACGGGGCAGCCCGGGGGAACCCCGGTCCAGCAGCTATTGGCATCATCATCAAAGACGAAGCTGGACTGACTATCGGTAAAATTTCCCGTCGGCTCGGCGTCACTACAAATAACCAGGCGGAATACCAGGCTATCATCGTCGGGCTGGAAAAAGCCATCGGCCTTGGCGCTAAAATCGTGGCCGTTAAATCTGACTCGGAGCTGGTGGTGAAGCAGATTAACGGGCATTACAAAATCAAGAACACTATTTTGCGTCCCTTATATCAAAGAGTGGTGCAATTGACCGGCCTGCTGGAGAGTTTTGCTATTGCTTATATTCCCCGCGAGCAAAACCGGGCGGCGGATGCGCTGGCGAATAAGGCACTGGATAATTTCTCTAATTAGTTGAAAACGCTTGAATTTATCTTGCTGGAATAGGAATCCCAGGGGTACAACCGTTTTCCGCACTCAATCGCTGGCACGTCTTACACCATTCAGCCCCTGGAGGTTGTCCTTCACGTAAATTCTCCTTCTCGATATTATTACCAACAGTGCAATTCTTACAAGTATGATATACCCAGGTAGCAAGCTTAGAATAATACGCCATATGGCACCTCCTGTTCAAGTTGATACTATATTATGCCCAAAATTGGACTATTGTCAATAGTTTATGTAAATTAGTATAACCCATTGACTCTCCCCTCCCCCTAAACTACACTGTAACTGGGCCAAGTAAACCGGGTGACCGCCCCGATTCACTCGCAAGAGTTCATCGGGGAGGAAAGTCCGAGCTCCACCGGGCAGGATGCTGGGTAACACCCAGGAGGGGCGACCCTATGGAAAGTGCCACAGAAAGATACCGCCCCGATTTATCGGGGTAAGGGTGAAATGGCGAGTTAAGAGCTCACCAGCTCCGGTGCGAACCGGAGGCTGGGCAAACCCCATCCGGAGTAAGACCGAATAGAGGGATTAAGGACGCCCGGCCAATTCCCCGGGTTGGTCGCTTGACCCCGATGGCAACATCGGGGCTAGATAGATGGTCATCAGCCTTCTTCGGAAGGACACAGAACTCGGCTTACAGGTTTACTTGGCTCATTTTTAAAATTAAAGATACTGTCAGGTATGATATAATTTAACCTATAAATTGAAGGAAAAGAAAATATGTGGAAGAGAATCTTACGCTTTTTAAGATTAAAAAAAGTGGTGGTGGCGACGGGGGGAGGATTCGACCCACTGCATCAGGGGCACATAAGGCTGTTTAAAGAAGCCAAAAAGCTGGGCGATGTTCTAGTGGTAATGCTGAACAGCGACGAGCAGGTAACCAAGAAAAAAGGCGTCACTTTCTATCCATCACAACATGAGCGAAAAGAGATAGTAGAAAGCATAAAATATGTGGATAAAGTTATCATTGACCCCGGCAAGGACACGACCTGCGAGGATGCGCTAAGATTAGTCAAGCCCGATATCCTGGCTAAAGGCGGCGACAGGGTGACGAGCAGCATGCCGGAAGTTGAACTAAAAGTATGCCAAGAGTTGGGAATAAAGGTTGTTTATAACGTCGGCGGGGAAAAGATACAATCCAGCTCATGGCTGCTGAAAAGAGTCAAGGAAAAAGATACCAAAAGCAAAAAATCAGCACGCTAAATAAACCACACTAAAGCAAAAGCCATTCATTTTTCCAGTTAATCGTTCACCAGTTTTCAGAGGAATCCTGTTCTCTTTTAATTAGTCTATTATGGTATGATTAACCTATATACAGGTTAAGCGCCGCCAGTATATAGAAGGAGAATAGTCCCATGTTCAAGTCGCCGAAAATTATCATCAGTTCCCTGCTGGTCGTGGTCATTATCCTGGCCTTTGGCTGCGTCTTCTTTGCCTGCCAGGGTCGTACCCCCACCGTAAGCGGACCGGATGTCATCAGCCAGGCATGGGACTATCTATTCTCAAAATACGTTGACCATACCAAACTGAATTCCGAGAACATGACCCGCGCCGCCATTGAGGGGATACTCAACACGATAAACGATCCCCACATGGCCTACATGACTAAAGCGGAATATGAACAATTCACCGAGAGCCTGCAAGGTCAATACGCCGGCATCGGCGCGGTGGTTACGGCACAAGACGAAAAGATAGTAATTGTCAGCGTTTTTCCTGACTCGCCAGCGGAAAAAGCGGGTATTAAAGCGGGCGATGTCATTCTAGAAGTAAACGGCGAGTCGGTGGCTGGCTTGAGCCTGGATTTAGCCGTGGCGAAAGTCCGCGGTCCGGAAAACACTATCGTTACGCTCCTAATCCTACACCAGAACGAGACCGAGCCGGTGACACTGGAGATAACCAGAGCCAACGTACCCATGCCCAGCGTCTATTATACAATGCAGGGCAACATCGCCTACATCGGCATCAGCCAGTTCACCGAGCGGACGGAAACCGAACTAGCTCCCATCATTACCCAGTTGAAGGCAGCTAACGCTCAAGGCATTATCCTTGACCTGCGCGGTAATAGCGGAGGCTATCTGGATATCGTCGTCCAGGTAGCCAGCCACTTTATTCCGGAGGGCGTCATCGTTAAGGTAAAAAGCAGCAACGGCGCCATAGATATATATGATGCAGAGGAAGGGCTGGAAACGACCGACCTGCCGATGGTGGTGCTGGTGGATAATTACAGCGCCAGCGGCTCCGAGGTATTAGCCGGGGCATTACAAGACCACGGGCGGGCGCTGATTGCCGGCACCATAACTTATGGCAAGGGCAGCGTCAATCAGCTCTATGCGCTTAGCGACGGCTCCGGGATATATATCACCATTGCGCGGTGGCTGACGCCTAACGACCGACTGATTGAAGGACAGGGTATTTTTCCCGATTTCCCATTGGAAATAACTGGCGCAGAAGAACTGCAGTGGGCATTTAATTATTTTACCATTCATTAATCGGCGTAAGGAGGTAAGCGCTATGGCAAACGCCCTTACTTATACGGTTAATCAGGCAACAATTTCCGTTATACAGGGAGATATTACCCACCAAACGACCGACGCCATTGTGAATGCCGCCAATTCCAGTTTAATGGGGGGAGGCGGGGTTGACGGGGCGATACACCGCGCCGGCGGCAGCGGCATACTAGAGGAGTGTATAAAAATCGTCGCTAAACAAGGCCATCTACCGACCGGCAAAGCCGTCATCACGACCGCCGGCAAGATGAAAGCCAAACACGTAATTCACACGGTAGGACCCATCTGGCACGGGGGACATCAGGATGAGGCAACGCTGCTGGCCAACGCCTATCGCGAGAGTTTAAAGCTGGCGGCGGCCAATAAGTTAGGCAGCGTCTCCTTCCCCTCCATCAGCACGGGCGCTTATGGCTATCCGGTCAAGGAAGCCGCGTTGATAGCCCTCAAAGAGGCGGTGGCTTTCCTCAAGCAATCTACATCCATTAAAGAGGTGGTTTTCGTCCTCTTTGACGAGCGCACCTTTAGCGCTTACGCTGACGCCCTACACCATGCAACAAGAGAAAAAAAACCATAGAATTGGTATAATGTCCCTAACCGAGGAGATAGACTCAGATGCTTGTCGTTATGAAAAATGACGCCACCGAAGAGCAGGTGCAAGCCGTCATCAAAGAGATAGAGAAAATGGGATACCGCGGCGTGCCCATGCCCGGCGCCTTAAGAACCGCCGTCTGCATCCTCGGCAACAAGGGTTCGATTGACGCCACACAACTACTGGCGATTGAAGGCGTGAAAGAAGCCATACCGGTCACCAAGCCGTATAAGCTGGTCAGCCGCGAAACGCATCCCGACGCCACGACGATAACCATCGGCAACGTGAAAATCGGCGGCGGTGAGCCGGTAATCATGGCGGGACCTTGCGCCGTGGAGAGTGAAGAACAGGCACTCACCATCGCGGGCATCGCCAAGAAATCCGGCGCCAAGGTATTCCGGGGCGGCGCCTTCAAGCCGAGGACTTCGCCCTACAGCTTCCAGGGGTTGGGGGAAAAGGGGCTGAAAATACTGGATAAGGTACGCCGTGAGACCGGCCTCTTAATCATCACCGAGGCGACGGACACCGATAACCTGGCGATGGTGGAAAAATACACCGACATTATCCAGATAGGGGCGCGGAATATGCAGAACTACTCGCTGCTGCGCCTGGCGGGGCAGGCAAAAAAGCCGGTTCTACTAAAGCGGGGGATGGCGGCGACCATTGAAGAATGGCTGATGGCCGCGGAATATATCATGTCCGAGGGGAATGCTAGGGTGATACTTTGTGAGCGAGGCATCCGCACCTTTGCCGATAACACGCGGAACACTCTTGATTTAAGCGCCATACCATCCATTAAAGAAGCGAGCCACCTGCCGATTATCATCGACCCATCGCACGCGGCAGGACGGCGGGATTACGTGATATCGCTTTCGCGGGGGGCGATAGCGGTGGGGGCGGACGGACTACTCATCGAGGTGCATAACGACCCGGCACATGCCCTCTCCGACGGGATGCAGTCGCTCTATCCGCAGCAATTCGAGCAGTTGATGAAAGAAATAGGACGCTTGAAGCAGTATTTATAAAAATATTTTAAGGAGGTTACATGAGCAAATATCCGGTTGATATCAAGGGAGACCTTTCAGCACCGCCGGAAAGGGGCTGGTGGCTGATAAAGTGGCTGCTGGCGATACCGCATTACATCATACTGTGTTTTTTAGGGATTGCTTTCATCTTTGTGTGGATTATCGCTTTCTTCGCCATCCTGTTCACCGGCAAATATCCGAAGGGGCTTTTCAAGTTCAATAGCGGGGTTTTGCGCTGGGGGTGGCGGATGTCTTTTTACAGCTATGGCGCCCTCGCCACCGATAAATATCCTCCCTTCAGTCTGGAGCCCGACAAGAACTATCCCGCGGATATTACCATCCCGTATCCAAAAAAACTGTCGCAGGGCCTGGTGCTGGTGAAGTGGTGGCTGCTGGCGATACCGCACTATATCAT